>JASFTE010000001.1:0-30631 GCA_050114035.1 Armatimonadota bacterium
AGAAGGCCATCGTGCTCGACGCGTCGGCGACCCCCGGCAAGAAGGGAGTACGCGGAGTGGCCCAGGCGCTGGGTACCGAGGGGCACAAGGAGAGTCCCTACTACCTCGAGCTGTTTGACTTCTTCCGGTGCGTCCGGGACGACGACGAGGTCTTCTGCAGCGGCGAAGTTGGATTCCACAGCGCCGTAACGTGCCTCGCGGCCAACGACGCCATGGAGCAGGAGAAGGTCATCGAGCTGAAGCCGGAGATGTACGCCGTGTAGCGTGCGGTCGCACCATGCGGGTTCGCGGGCAGACTGTCGAAGCACACAGCGCGCCGCCACTCTGGCGGCGCGCTTGCGCTGTGGGTCTACACGAGATGTGGTGGCAGAGGTGCGTGGGACCCCGGGCGGGAAATGGCGCAGCGTCTGACGAGGCGGGATGGTATCAGAGGGGAGCATCACGAGCATGATTCGGCCCAGGCATACTCTGGCCGCGACGGCCGCGGCTGCCCTGGCACTGTCGGTGTCGCAGGCCGCGTCTGCCGCACATCTGCTGCACCGAATACCGGGTGCACAGGCAGCACCGAAGCTCCGCGTCCTGATCCTCACGGGCAAGAACAACCACAACTGGCGTGCGACCACGCCGGTGCTGCGTGAGATGCTCGAGGAGACCGGGCGCTTCACGGTGCACGTGATGCACCGGCCGGAGAGCGCGACGCTCAGCAAGTTCGCGCACTACGATGTATTGCTGAGCAACTACAACGCCCGCCCGCGGTGGGAGGAGCCAGCGGCGAGCGCCCTGCTGGACTATGTACGAGGTGGGGGAGGGCTCGTGATCATTCACGCGGCCAACAACGCCTTCCCCGGCTGGGACGAGTATGACCAACTGATCGGCGGCGCGTGGCGCAGAGGCGCCGGACACGGAGTCAGGTGGAGCTTCCCGGTGGAGATAGTGGACCGGGACCACCCCGTCACGAGGGGCATGCCGGACTTCCAGAATGAGGTGGATGAGCTATATCACCGCCTGACCATGCAGCCGCACATCCGACTGCTCGCCCATGCCTTCTCCAGGGAGGATAAGCGGGGCACGGGCAACTACGAGCCACAGTTGTGGATCGTGCGGTACGGCGAAGGTCGGGTGTTCCACAACTCCCTCGGCCACGACACGAAGCCCATGAGCGGGGTCGGCTTCATCAATGTCACGCGGCGCGGGACGGAATGGGCGGCGACGGGACGCGTGACGATACCGATTCCTCCCGATTTCCCCAGGGCAAGACCGCAAGAGGCAGAGGAATAGGCGACCGGATCGAGGACTGTAGGACACCTTACATTTGGCCACCTCCTGCGTTCGGTCGTGGCGTTACTAACTGTCGGTAATGGGGCGTAGAAGGTATACGCTGCCATTGTGTGGGCGATGCATGGTGGCTGCGGCGCCGACGGGGCCGTGGTCGGCGCCCGGACAAGCTGAGGTCAGACCAGAGAAGGGGGAACGTCAGATGCCTCACGAGCTTCCTGCGCTGCCGTACGATTACGATGCTCTCGAGCCGCACTACGACGAGCAGACGGTGAAACTGCATCATGACATTCACCACAACGGGTACGTCACCGGGCTGAACGCCGCCGAGGAGAAGGTCGCGGCAATGCTGGAGTCGGGCGACTTCACGGCCGCCAAGCCGGTGTGCAAGGAGTTGGCCTTCCACGGATCAGGCCACATCCTGCACTCCATCTTCTGGACCAACATGAAGGCGGGCGGCGGCGGCGAACCGAGCGGCGCTCTGGCCGACGCGATTGCCGCGCAGTTCGGCAGCTACGATGCCTTCAAGGGGCTCTTCCTGGCCGCCACGAACGCCGTCGAGGGTTCTGGCTGGGGAATCCTGGGCAAGTGCCCCGAGACGGGCGTCCTGGCTGTCATGCAGGCGGAGAAGCACGAGAACCTGACGGCGTGGGGCATCACGCCGATCCTCGTGCTGGACGTCTGGGAGCACGCGTACTACCTGAAGTACCAGAACAAGCGCCCCGACTGGACGGCGGCGTTTATGGATCACCTCGTGGACTGGGACAACGTGGCGGAGCGATTCGCTGCCGGAACGTAAGGGAAAGGACACGTCTCCTGAGGCGGAGCTGCGCAGCCGGGTGCCACGCCCTGTTGGCGGGCCCGCGGTGCCCGGCTGCACTGGTCTGTGGTGTCAGAATTGCTGAGCCACTCAGGGCGGCGAGAGCAGCTTTGCCACCCGTGCCGCGTCCAGGCGTTTGATGAGCGCGAGCAGGAGCTTGACGGCGTTGTCGAAGTCGCGGGCGTGGATGATGCCCGTGTGGGAGTGGATGTGGCGCGTGGGCACGCCGACGATGAGGCACGGGACGCCGCGCGCGTGCAGGTGCATCCTCCCGCCGTCGGTGCCGCCGCGCTCCAGGATGGAGACCTGGTGCGGGATCTTGTCCCGCTTGCACACGTCAATGGCGAAGTCGCGGAAGCGGGCGTCCGGGATCATGGATCCCTCGAGCAAGTAGATGGTGACTCCGCCGCCGAGCTTCACGGACGACTCCTCGTCGCTGATGCCCGGGACGTCGCCGGCGATGCCGGTCTCGAGTACGATCCCCAGATCCGGCCCAATGGTCTGCACGCTCGTCTGGGCGCCCCGGAGGCCCACCTCCTCCTGGACGGTCCCGACGCCAAACAGCACGTTGGGGTGCTTCCTTCTCTTGAGGCGCTTCAGCGTCTCGACGAACAGCCCGACTCCGACGCGGTCGTCCCAGGCCTTGGCCATGAGGAGCTGCTTGTTCGCCATGCGGCCGAAGGCGCTCAGGGGAGTGATGGGGTCCCCGGGCAGAATGCCAAACGTGTCGGTGGCCTGCCGCTTGTCTCGGGCGCCGACGTCGATGAACATATTGCTGCGCTTCTGCACCTTGTTGCGCTCGTCGGGGCTGAGCAGGTGGGGTGGCTTGGAGCCGATGATGCCGGTGACGGGCCCCTTGCGGGTCTCGATCACCACCCGCTGGCCGAGCAGTACCTGGTCCCACCAGCCGCCGAGGGGGCTGAACTTGACGAAGCCCTTCTTGGTCACGATGTTGACCATGAAGCCGATCTCGTCCATGTGACCGGCGAGCATGATCTTGGGGCCGCCGGAGCCGCCGTCCTTCTCGCAGATGATGCTCCCCAGATGATCGCGCGAGATGTCCGTGAACGCCCCGACCTCCCGCTCGACTATCTTGGCGATGTTCCCCTCGAAGCCGGGGACGCCGTTCGCCTCGGTCAACTCACGCAGAAGCTCGACGGTCGCGTCTCTCATCGGTCAATGCCTCTTCGTGGCGTCGCTCTCATTGGGCGGGGCCTTGCGATCCCGCAGCCCGCATTCCCGGTCGCGGCCAGAGCTCGGAAGCCTACGCAGCGCTGAGCGCAGCAGGTCGCCGATGCTGCGGCATTCTACTGGCGCGCGGTGCGGCCGTCAAGCACACTCGACATCGAGGGCGTCCACGGAGAGCTCCAGGCCCGAGGTGACTTCGATCCGGGGCGACTCGCACTTGGGGCAAGCGGCGAGCATGTGCTCGATGGGGAATTCGTCGCCGCAGTCCGTACAACGCGCCGCTGCGGCGATGTGGTTCACGTCCAACGTTGCGCCCTCGGCCGGCGTGCCCTCAGCGACACACCGGAAGTGCAGTTGGAGCGCATCGGGGGAGATGCCCTTGAGCGCCCCGAGGTTCAGCTTCACGCCAACGACGCGCCGGACATCGGCGCGCCGTGCCTCCTTGAGCACGCCATCGAGGATATTCTTGGCGATACTGAGCTCGTGATGCATCTTGGGATGGTACGGCAGGGGCAGAGGGGAAGGAGTACGGAAATGGGCGACCTGGCCGCCGCCCTCCGCCGCCCTAGACCGCGTGTCCCCTTTCCCCTCGCCCCTGGCCCCCGCCGGTAAGATGAGGGAACGCCTCCCGGACGATGGTGGTGGCTATACCCGGGACCGCCTCTTCGATCTCAGGCGACAGATGCTCCCCAAAGCAATACGGATCATGCACCTCCACGCCGTATATGGCGACGACGGAGGGCACGTTCATTCCCACGCGCTGGCCGAAGCGCAGGGCCGTGTGGAAATCCATGCCATGCTGCCACGCCAGACGGTGTGTGCCGGCCTTCATCTCCAGGGGAACACGATGGAGCGTCCCCGGCGGAGCTTCGCCCGTCTGGATGGCGTCGATGACGATCAGCTTGTGGTATCCCTGAATGACATCGAGCAGGCGGAGACCACCTGCGCTGGCCTCGTCCACGTCTGCCTCGTGGGCCTCGATGCGGCGGCGCAGCTCCCTGGCGACATGCAGCCCCACCGCGTCGTCTGACATGATGGGGCTGCCGAGGCCGAGGATGAGAACGTCCGGACGCTCTCGCCCGGACGGTCCCGCGTGTGCATCCGTCACAGAATTGGTCTGTGGCTCTGCGTCTGCGGCCACCGAGCTCACTATCCTCGTGTCAGCGTCTGCACGACGCGCCCGGCGGTGTCGCGGATCTCGATTTCGAGAGGCATCTGCCCCGGCAGGGCATGGGTCGCGCAGCCGAAGCACGGGTCGTACGCGCGGAAGGCCATCTCCACCATGTTGAGCAGGCCCTCGCTGACCTCTGTGCCGGGCACGATGAGGGCCTGGGCGGCCCGCTTGATGGACATGCAGATGGCGCCGTAGTTGTGGCCCGTGCCGACGATGAGGTTGACCTTCTTCGCCATGCCCTCTTCGTCGGGCACGTAGTGGTGGATGAGCGTGCCGCGTGGCGACTCGACTACGCCCATGCCCTCCCCGGGCGTCTCGGTCGGGATGGCGTGGAACTCCTCGCTCACGATCTCCTCGTCCTGGATGAGCTCCACCATGCGCTCGGCCGAGTAGAGCATCTCGACGAGCCGCGCCCAGTGCATCGCCAGCGTGGCATGGCAGGGCTTGCCGCCGACAGTCTCGTACATGCGTTCGTACTCGGCCTGTGCCTGCGGCGTGGCCATGCCGTCGGCCGCGTTCAGGCGCGCCAGGGGGGCCACGCGATACAGGCCGCTGTCCTTGCCGTCCTCGAGGCCCTTCCAGCCCACCTGCTTGAGGTATGGGAACTTGAGGTACGACCAGGACTCGACGTGCTCGCCTATGTGCTCGAGGTAGTCGCTCGCCCCGAACTTGTTGATCTCGTTGCCCTCGGGATCGACTGTTCGGAGCATCCCGTCGTAGAAGTTCACGCAGTTGTTCTCGTCCACCAGCCCCATATAGTACGTCTGGTGCTGGAACGCGTCGCTCAGGATCAGGTCAACGTACTCCTGGTTCCCAAGCACAACGTCGTTGAAGACCTGGAGGGAGAGCTTGGCGAACTCCACGGCGCCGTTGGCGATCTCTTGGACTCTCGCCCGCTCTTCGTCATCCAGGCCTTTGCTGACACCTCCAGGGATGGCGGCCACCGGGTGAACGGGACGCCCGCCGAGGATCTCGATGACTTCGTAGCAACTGAGCCGGGCATCAATGACCTGCTTGCCCAGCTCGACGCCGACCTTGCCAATCAGGCCGAGGATGTTGCGCTCGGCCGGGTCCGCGGTCGGGCCGACGACGAAGTCGGGGCCGGCAAGGATATAGAAGTGGGTGGCATGGTCGCCCACGTAGAAGGCGTTGTAGAGCAGCTCGCGCAGCTTCTTGGCGGCGCCGGGGGGATCGACCCGGTAGCAGGCGTCCGCGGCCTTGGCGCTGGCCATGTGGTGCGCCTCCGGGCACACGCCGCAGATGCGCGGCGTAATGCGCGGCAGCTCCTCGATAGGGCGGCCCTCGCAGAATTTCTCGAAGCCGCGGAGCTCCGGGATCTGCAGATAGGCGTCGCGCACTCCGCCCTCGTCGTTGAGGAAGATCTGTATCTTCCCATGTCCTTCAAGGCGAGTGATCGGATCAACTACGAGCGTCTGTGCCATGCCTCAGAGTCCTCCTCGGTCCGGAAGCGACCGGTAAGTACAGGCCCCGCTAGCCCTTCGCTGCCGCCCGCGCCGACTCGGCTGGGAGGGCCGTCTCTTCGCTGTGAGCGATGGGGCGATATCGCCGGCGAAGCAAGGAGCGGGCCAGGCCAAACCGGTAGAAGGTGCCGCCCGGGTCCTTTATCTGGGCGATGATCTCCTGAATTGTGTCCTCGTCCTCCGAGTCTATGACCGAGGCGACAGCACTGAGCATCTTTGCGCCTTGGTCCAGCACATTGGCCGGAGGCCCGTAGCAGCCGCGGCACGGCATGTTGGCCGTGGGGCACTTGGCGCCGCACCCGGCCCGGGTCGCGGGGCCCACGCAGATTACGCCCTGGTCGAGCAGGCACTGCTCGGGATCGGCCTTGATCTCGTGCGGACGATGGATGGCCGTGAGCTTCTTCTCCTCCCGCTCCCGCTCGCACTCCTCGCAACACGTCTTCTCCAACGCGCCAACGACGGAGCCTGGAGGCGGGAGCTCGCCGCTCAGGACGGCCGCCAGCACCTCCCAGATGCGGTCCCCCTCGGGCGGGCAGCCGGGGACGTAGTACTCCACCTGGACGGTCTGGTCGAGAGTCCTCACCGTGTTGTAGAAGGCGGGTAGCTCCAGCTCGCCGGCGGGGACCTGCGTGCTCGTCTGGGGCACGGTACGCTCCGGGTTGTCGGTGGATTGACTCTCGTGGTACGCGCGATCGAAGATCTCGTCCCGGTCGTGGAAGTTGGCCAGGCCCGGAATGCCACCGAGATGTGCACACGCGCCAAAGGCAACCATGACCTTGGACTTGGCGCGCAGGAGATGAGCGATCTCCTCCTGTTCGGATGTGCGGATGCCTCCGTTGAAGAGGCACAGGTCGATGCTGCCGTCATCCATCGCCTCGACGTGATGGACCTTGAAGTCGAGAGCGACGGGCCAGAAGACGATATCGACTGCGTCGGCCAGATCGAGTACCTTCTGGCCGATCTGGAGGACAGCGATCTCGCACCCGCCACAGCTTGCGGCCCAATAGAGCGCGACCTTTGGCTTGCTCACGGCGCGGGGACCTCCTCTTCCGTGTGGACCTGCCCGGCCCAGTTCAGCGGCCCGAGGCCGCGGACTGTCTCTGTTATCTCTGACACGACCTGGCCGAACTTCTCGCCCTCGGACGCCGACACCCACTCCAGGCGGACACGCTCTCTCTCGATGCCGAACTGGTCCAGCAGCGCATGCAGCAGGGGGATGCGCCGCATGACATTGTAGTTGCCGCGCTGATAGTGGCAGTCCCCCGGGTGGCACCCGCAGATGAGGACACCATCGGCGCCATCGGCCAATGCCTTCAGGACGAAGCTCGGATCCACCCGGCCGCTGCACATCACTCGGATGGGGATAACGTTCGGCGGGTACTTCCGCCTACTGACGCCTGCCAGGTCAGCTCCCTGGTAGCTGCACCAGCGGCATAGGAACCCGACTATCTGTGGCTCGAATGCTTCGTCAGCCATGTGCGATTCGCTCCTCGACGATCGTCATCGCGCGCCAGGCGTCAGGAGACCTGGACCAGCAGCGCGCCCTCCAACTCCGCCAGGATCTGCTTGTCGCTGAAGCCCCTCTGGTGTGCGGCGCCCGACGGGCAGGCCGCCACGCACGTGCCGCAGCCTTTGCAGAGTACCTCTTCGATCTTGGATATCTTCTTTTCGTCGTCGAACTCGATAGCCGTGTACGGACACAGTTCGATACATGTCTTGCAGCCAGCGCAGAGGTCCTCGTCGATCGCGGAGGTGATAGGCTCGATCGCGACGCGCCCGGCATCGATGAGGCTAAGAGCCTCCGCGGCCGCGGCGGCGCCCTGCGCCACGCTGTCGGGGATGTCCTTCGGGCCCTGGCACGCGCCGGCGATCATGACCCCGTCCGTGCTCGTGGAGACAGGCGCCAGCTTGGGATGCTGCTCCAGGAAGAAGCCGCCGTCGGCGCAGGAGAGCGAGAAGGTGTGGGCCACGTCCTCGGAGTCTGCATGTGGCTCGAGGCCGACGGCAAGGACCACCATGTCCACGGGGATGCGTCGGATCTCGCCCAGCAGCGTATCCTCGCACTTGATGGTGAGCTTGCCCTCCTCCTCGGGCGTCTCGGCCACCTCGGTGACCTCAGCGCCTTTGCCGCGGACGAAGATGACGTCCTCGCTCAGCACACGCTCGTAGAACTCCTCGTAGCCCTTGCCAAAGGCACGTACGTCGATGTAGAACTCGTACACGTCCGCATCGTGCAGCTTTTCCCGCACAAGGTGCGCGAACTTCATGGCGTACATGCAGCACACGCGTGAGCAGTACGGGTTGTTGTTCTCGTCCCGGCTTCCCACACAGTGGATGATGCCGACGCTCCTCGGGACCGAGCCGTCCTGCATCACGATGTCTCCGCCCGTGGGCCCGCTGGCGTTGCTCATCATCTCGAACTCGAGGCCGCTGATGACGTTCGGCAGCCGCCCGTAGCCGTACTGCGGAGTGCGGGCCGGATCGAATGGCTTGAAGCCAGTGGCCACGACGATCGCCCCCACATCCACTTCCCGCTCCTTCTCCTCGGTCTCGAACGTGATGGCCTCCGGCTCGCAGACGGTCTCGCAGAATTTGCAGCCCTCTGTCTGGGAGTGGATGCAGCTCTCCGTATCGATGACGGGAACGTTCGGCACAGCCTGGGCGAAGGGGACATGAATGGCCTTCGGCGGCCCGAGCTGAAGCTCGCTGTGGCGTACCTGGTCTGCTTCCTCGATCTTGATGCACTCGGTCGGGCACACCAGCGCGCAGGCGGCGCACGTTATGCAGTCCGCTGACGGCTCGCTGAAGGCGGTGGTCACTTCCCGCTCATCGCCGCGGTTGACGAAGTTGACGATGCTCTTGCCGACGACCTCGTCACAGACCCGCACGCAGAGGCCGCACAGAATACATTCCTCGTCCTCGTCCCCGGCCGGGAACCGCGACTTCTCGATCCCCATGTCGGTGGCCAGCTCGCGGACCTTCTCCGCCTTCGGCGCCCGGGCCATGAGGAGTTCGACCATCATTTTGCGCGCGTCGAGCACCTCGGGCGTGTCCGTCCGGACCACCAGGTCATCCTGGACCGGATAGCTGCAGGAGGCGGCCAGGGACGACGCATCGCCGTCGCCGATCTGCACCAGACACACGCGGCACGCCGAGTATGGCTCGATGGAAGGGTGGAAGCACAGCGTCGGGATCTCGACGCCGAGCTCCTTGGCGGCGTCCAGGACCGTACTGCCCTCTTCCACCTCGACCTGTCTGTCGTCGATGGTGAGAGTCACCATGGATTGATGCCCCCTACTCCACGATCACAGCGTCGTACCGACATACATCGCGGCACACGCCGCACTTGATGCACTTCTCCGACTGTATTCGCCGCGGATCCCCGTTCTCGCCGATTATGCACGTCTCGGGGCACTGCCGGTCGCACGCGCCACAGCCGTTGCACTTGTCCACGCTGATGCTGAAGCTGATGAGCTCTCGGCAGACGCCTGCCGGGCATTTCTTGTCCGCAACATGCGCGTCATACTCGTTCCTGAAGTAGCGAATGGTGCTCAGGACGGGATTGGGTGCGGTGCCGCCCAGCGCACACAGCGAGGCGCCCTTGACCTGCTGGCCGATTTCCTCCAGCAGCTCCACGTCCCCCTCGCGTCCCTTGCCGTCGCACAGCCGGGTCAGGACCTCAAGCATCTGCTGCGTGCCGTCGCGGCACGCCGTACACTTGCCGCACGACTCCTCGGCAGTGAACTGCAGGAAGTACCGGGCGACGTCCACCATGCACGTACCCTCGTCCATGACCACCATGCCGCCCGATCCCATCATCGAGCCGACTTCCTGGAGCTGCTCGTAGTCCACCGGGAGATGGATCAGATCTGCCGGAATGCACCCGCCCGATGGCCCGCCGGTCTGGACGGCCTTGAACTCCCTGCCGTCCAGGATGCCGCCGCCGATCTCGTAGACGAGCTCCTTGAGGGTGATGCCCATGGGGACCTCAACCAGGCCGGTGTTGTTGACCTTGCCCACCAGGGAGAAGATCATGGTCCCCTTGCTCTGCTCCGTGCCTATCCCCGCGAACCACTCGGCGCCGTTCCGGATGATGTACGGGACGCTGCCCCACGTCTTCACATTGTTGATGACCGTGGGCTGCCCCCAGAGGCCGCTCTGGGCAGGATAGGGCGGACGCGGCCGTGGCTCGCCGACCGTGCCCTCCACCGAGGCGAGCAGCGCGGACTCCTCCCCGCAGACGAATGCGCCGGCCCCCCGCGTTACCTTGACGTCGAATGAGAAGCCCGTCCCGAGGATGTTCTCGCCGAGCAGACCGTACTCGCGCGCGCTTTCCAGCGCAGCCTCGATGTGTTTGAGCGCCAGGGGGTACTCGGTGCGGACATAGATGTGGCCCTCCACCGCGCCGATGGCGTAGCCGCCGATGAGGAGTCCCTCGAGCACGCTGTGGGGATTGCCTTCGAGGAGGCTTCTGTCCTGGAACGCCCCCGGGTCGCCCTCGTCCGCGTTGCACACAATGTACTTCGGCGTTGCTGCCTGCTCGCGGCAGAGCTGCCACTTCCGGCCGGTGGGGAAGCCTGCCCCCCCTCGTCCCCGAAGTCCCGACCGGAGGATCTCTTCCACGATCTGCTCCGGACTCATCTCAGACAGGGCCTTGGCCAGCCCGCTGTAGCCGCCGATCGCGAGGTAGTCCTCCATGCTGGTGGGATCGATGTAGCCGTTCTGCGCGAGCAGAAGCCGACGTTGGCTCTTGTAGAAGGGAACGTCGGGCTCCTTGATGATCTTCTCGCCCGTGTTGGGATCCTCGTACAGCAAACGGTCAATGACGTTGCCGGCGAGGACGGTCTCCAAGAGGATTTCGTCGACGTCCTTCGGGGTCACGCGCTGGTAGAAGATCTCGCTTGGGCGCAGAACCACGAGCGGCCCGCGCTCACAGAAACCATGGCAACCAGTGGCTCGCAGATCGACCTTGTCCTGGAGGCCTCGCTCGTCGATTGCCTTGCGGAAGGCCTCGGCCACGTCCACGGCTCCCGAAGCCGTGCAGCCCGTACCGGCACAGACGGTGACGCAGGGCTTTGACGGATCACGTTGCTTGGCGAGCTCCTCTGCCAGTTGGTTCAGCGCCTCGGCGCTCTGCAATCGCGCCATTGATGCTCCCTCCTGTGGGGTCCCCGCTTGCGAGGCTCGAGCCGGTAGCCGGTACTCAGACTGGCCGGTGGCGCCCCTCGCCTCTAAAGGAGCAGCCTCACTCCTTGTCGCGATACTGCCTTATCAGTCTTGGCACCCGATTGGGGCGGATTCTGCCGTGGTACTGCGGCCCGACCATGAGAAGCGGTCCGAGGGCGCACGCGCCGAGGCAGTTGACGGTCTCCACCGTGAAGAGCCCATCCGGCGTGGTCGCCCCGGCATCGATGCCCAGATCCTGCTCCAGCCTCTGCAGCACCCTCGGGGCGCCCCGAGCGTAGCAGGCCGTGCCCATACACACCTTGATGACGTACTTACCTCGACGCTCGAGGCTGAACTGCTTGTAGAAGGTGGCCGCCCGTACCACTTGGCTGATGGGCACCGCGAGCTGCTCAGCCGTTGCCTCCAGCGCCTCCCGCGGCAGGTAGTTGTACTCCTCCTGGATGTCCTGCAGAGCCTTGAGAAGAGCGGACTGGTCGCCCGCGTACTGTTCGAGGATCTCTGTCGCCGCCTCCGACGCCATCGTACGGGCCTCCTACGCTTTGTTCAGGACGAGGTCGCCCTTGCGCATCGTGCGCACGGACGGAACGCGCATGCCGAGACACTGCTCCCAGCACAGGCCACAGCCGGTGCACTTCTCCAGGTCCACTTGGCGCGGCTTCTGTTTCATGTGCACCTTGAAGTTGCCCACGTAGCCCTCTACTTCTGCAACCTCCGAGTACGTGAGCAGCTCGATGCTCTCGTGCTGCCCTACAGAGACCATCTTCGGCGTCAGGATACAGGCCGCGCAGTCGAGAGTGGGGAAGGTCTTGTCGAACTTGCCCATCTGTCCGCCGATGCTCGGCTCGCGCTCCACCAGGTACACCCGCCGGCCCGAATCGGCCATCTTCAGCGCGGCCTCAATGCCGGCGATGCCGGCCCCAACGACCATGGCGTTCGGGTTCACGGTAACTTCCAGCGGCTCCAGCGCCTCGTGGTGCTGCACGCGGCGAATGGCGGCGGCGAGGATTCGCTTCGCCTTCTCGGTGGCCGCACCGCGGTCCTCAGTCACCCACGATGCGTGCTCCCGGATGTTGGCCATCTGGAACAGGTACGCGTTCAGGCCCGCCTCCGCGCACGCCCGACGGAACGTCGGCTCGTGCATCAGGGGCGAGCATGATGCCACGACCACCCGGGTGAGGTTGTGCTCCTTGATGTCGTCTCGTATCAGTACTTGCCCGGGGTCGGAGCACATGTACTGGTAGTCCTGGGTCACGACGACGCCCTCGAACCCCTTGGCGAACTCTGTCAGTTCGTTCACGTCCACCGTGCCCGCGATGTTCGTTCCACAGTGGCAAATGTAGACACCGATGCGTTCCGCCAATTGAATCGCCCTCCTACGGGAGCTCGTCCGCGCTTGGGACCCGTCTCTAGCCCGCCGCGACCGGCTCCGTAGCCTCCGAAAGCGGCTTGACCTTGGCAAGCATGTCGTCCACGGGGACTAAGGATGCCTCGAGGCTGACATCCTGCGCCGGCAGGCCCATGGCCATTCCCATGAGCTGCGGGAAGTAGACTATCGGCATCTGGATCTCCCTGCCCATACGCTCGCCGATGGCGTCCTGGTAGCCCTCGAGGTTCATGTGGCACAAGGGGCACGCCGTCAGTATGCAGTCGGCGCCCCGGTCCATTGCCAGCTTCATCAAGCTCGTGCACAGCTTCACGCTCACGTCCTTCGACGTCTGCATCAACATCCCGCCGCAGCATTTGGCCGTGAGCGGGTAGTCCACCGGAACGGCCCCGCACATCTCGATCACTGCATCGAGGCCCTTGGGGAACTCATCCTCCAGGAAGGTCGCATACGGCCGCACGAGCTGGCATCCGTGGTACGGCGCGACGCGCAGCCCGGCGAGATCGACCTTGACCTTGGAGGCGATGGCCCCTTCGGGCAGGTCATTCAGGACGACGTCGAGGAAGTGGCGCACTTCGACGGTGCCCTCGTACTTGAGCCCCGCGGCCGCCAGACCCGCGTTGACGCGCTCGCCGATGCGCCGATCGTCCCTCATGTAGTTATTTGTCTTGCTCAACGTCATGTAGCAACCGTTGCAGCACGTCACTACGTCGCGCTCGGCTGGCTCCGCCAGAGCCAGGTTGCGGGCCGAGACGGCAAAGGACGTTATCTCGGCCATCGACGTGTAGCACGTGGCGCCGCAGCAGTTCCAGTCATCGAGGTGGACCAATTCGAGCCCGAGTGCCTTCGACACGGCCTCGGTGGATCTGCCGTACGGCACAGCGCTGGCCTCGAGAGCGCAGCCAGGATAGAAGGTGTAGGTCACTCAGACCCCTCCTCGGCTTCAACGGCCGCCATGATCTTCTGCAGGTCCTCGACCCCGCGAATGGGCTTGGCCCCGAGGTCCAGGCGTCCCCGCTGTCGCATCTTCCAGGCGAGCGGGAGCTGCTTGAGGCCCTCAACGAACTTCCCCGTTCGCATCGTGAACCGGATCATAAACTTGGTCTCAGGGTTGCGCCCGTATTCCTTCACCGTGTCCACGAAGGCCTCGGTGAGGATCGTCGCTTCCTTGCCCTCGCGCGGCTCAATGCCGTGCTGGAGCGCCAAGCGCTTGAGCTCGTACATCAAGTCAGTGAACTTGATGCCGGACGGACACCGGGCAGCGCAACTGTAGCAGGACGCGCACATCCATACGGTGTTGCTGCGCAGGATCTTGTCCAGCATGCCCGCACGGAAATACGCGATGATCTGGCGTGGCGTGTAGTCCATCTCGTCGCTCGTGGGGCAGGAGGCGCTGCATGTGCCGCACTGGATGCACGTCTTCAACTTCTCGCCGTCCGGCATGCGCAGCACGTCCTCGACGAACTGCTCGTTCAGCGTCTTCCCGCTGGAGCCCGGATGGTTGGCAGCCATTGCGCGTCCCTCCGCTTAGCTGGCTGGGCTGTGTGCCCTAATTGCTCTCTGGTACCGACGACCGCGGACGATCGCTCAGACGTCGCCGACATCCGCCGTCAGGCGCAAACTGAATTGATTCGGTCTGGAATGCCGGCTTCCGTGGTCGATCTCACGAAGCCCGTGGCCTAACATCCCCATCGTCGATGGGGATCGCTTTGTGACAGGTTTCACGATTCGTCGCACAGAAAAAATCCCCGAGCATCTGACTGGGGATATCGTGGGTGCGCCGTATTCCGATGCCTACTGCCCCTTCGGCTAGAGAAAGGAGGTCCCCCACTCAGGCAACCCAAATACCCGACCGGCAGTCTGCCCCACCCGTGCACGCAGTATAGTCGCTTTGGCCAATTTGTCAAGTGGTTTTGCCAACTGCGGAGCTATGCCCAAAGGCGTGAGAGGAGCGACGCATCCCAGGCAACTGGGGACGTTGGCGTGCCCTGCGACGGAGTGCTCAAGCCGGTGCGCGCCTCTGCCCTATGGCGAGGGCACGGAGCTGATCGGTCCATCTGTCAGTGGGTCCTCCGCCGAGCTGGCCCCGCCCGTGGAGCATCCCTTGGGGGAGTACAGATGCGGCACGTGGGTCAGAGGATGATCCAGCGCACTGGACGCGGGATGCCCAGAGCAGAGCGTCCAGTGTTAGCGCGCCTATTGGCCGTCGTGGCCATTTGCGGTACACTCCGTTGGGAGCGGCTGCAGGCCGCCGTCTGACGGAGTGCACCAAGTGACGGACAGTCGCGCCATCATCGAAGTCAACGGCATTGTGCAGGGCGTGGGGTTTCGGCCCTTCGTGCATCAGCGCGTGCGCCTGTACGGCCTCAAAGGCTGGGTGCTGAACTCACGACAGGGCGTTCAGATGGAGGTGGAGGGCGCCTCCGAGGACGTCCGCCGATTCGTTGATGATCTGGAGACGCAGCCTCCTGTGCTGGCGGCCATCGAGCGCGTCCACGTCCAGCACGCCGAGCCGGTGGGCTACGAGGCGTTCGAGATACGACGCAGCGAAGAACGCCCGGCCGATAGTGAGACGGCGGAGGACCGTATCTGCTTCGTCTCTCCCGATGTGGCCACGTGCGAGGATTGCCTCAGGGAGCTCCTCGATCCAGGCGACCGCCGCCACCGGTACCCGTTCACGAATTGCACCAACTGCGGCCCTCGCTTCACCATCGTCGAGGACACTCCGTACGACCGCGACAAGACCACGATGCGCGCTTTCCCCATGTGCGACGACTGCCACGGTGAGTATGGGGACATCGAGGATCGACGCTACCACGCGCAGCCGAACGCATGCTGGCGCTGCGGCCCCCAACTGACGCTCGAGCTGCCCGGGTCACCCCCGGCCGAGGGCGACGCCATCACGGCGACGCAGCGGATCCTGGCAGACGGCGGCATAGTGGCCGTGAAGGGGCTGGGCGGGTTCCACCTGGCGTGTGACGCCGAGAACGCTGCCGCGGTCCGTCGCCTGCGCGCGCGCAAGCATCGCGAGGAGAAGCCCCTCGCCATCATGTGCGGCGCCGCCGAGGCGGCGGAGCGCATCTGTGATACGGGCGAATCTGAGCGCCGCCTCCTCACCGATCCGCGGCGGCCCATTGTGCTGCTCCGGAAGCGGCCGGACTGCCCCATCGCCGAGCAGGTGGCGCCCGGCAACCGGTACCACGGCGTCATGCTCCCGTACACGCCGCTGCACGCCTTGCTGTTCCAGGACGCGCCATACACGGCCCTCGTGATGACCAGCGGCAACCTGAGCGAGGAGCCACTGACGCACACCAACGAGGGTGCCCGGCGGGGCCTGCTCCCGATGGCCGATGCGCTGCTGGCGCACAACCGGGACATCCACGCGCGCTGCGACGACTCCGTGGCGCGTATCGCGGCCGGCGGGCCGCTCGTCATGCGTCGCTCGCGCGGGTACGCGCCCTTTCCGGTCCGCCTCGGCGAGGCGACCCCCATGATCCTCGCGTGCGGCGCGGAGCTCAAGAACACCTTCTGCCTGGTGCGCGATGGGTATGCCTTCATCAGCCAGCACATCGGCGACCTGAAGAACGCCAAGGCGAGCGCGTACTTCGAGGAGGAGATCCAGCACTACCAGGAGTTGTTCCGCTCCGACCCCGAGATCGTGGCCCACGATCTGCACCCGCAGTACCTGTCGACGCGGTACGCCCTCGGGCACTGCTGCTCGACGAAGATCGCCGTCCAGCACCACCACGCACACATGGCGAGCTGCATGGCCGAGCATGGCATCAGGGAGCCGGTAATCGGCGTGAGCTTCGACGGCCTCGGACTGGGCGCCGACGACACGGTGTGGGGTGGGGAGTTCCTCGTCGGCGACCTCGTGCAGTTCCGCCGCGCCGGGCACTTCGCTACCGTTCCCATGCCGGGCGGCGACGCCGCCACCGAGCAGCCGTGGCGCATGGCGCTGAGCTACCTGCTCGCCGCATTCGGCGACGATTACCGCACGCTGCCACTGGCGCTCAACGAGCGCATCGACGACGAGCGGCACGAGGTCGTGGCGCACATGATCGAGCGCCAGTTCAACTCGCCGCTCACCTCGAGTTGCGGCCGGCTGTTCGATGCCGTTGCGGCGCTTGTGGGCCTGCGCGGCGAGGTGCGCTTCGAGGGCCAGGCGGCGATGGAGCTGGAGATGCACTGCGCCGACGACGTGTCTGCCGGCTACGACTTCGCCATCGTGGAGCCGGACGAAGGCGCGGATGAGCCACTTCTACTGGACTGGCGGCCCGCGTTCCGCGGCATGGTCGATGACCTCGTCTCCGGCATTGACTCGCCGGTGATCGCGGCCAGGTTCCACAACGCGCTCGTCACCGCCACAGCGGCGATGTGTTCGGCCCTCTCGGAACGAACCGGTCTGCGGAAGGTCACGCTCAGTGGGGGCTGCTTCCAGAATGTCCGATTGCTCGACGGCCTCGTGCCCGCACTCAAGCAGCGAGGCCTCGATCCCTACACCCAGCACCTGGTGCCGCCCAACGACGGCGGCATCTCGCTTGGGCAGGCAGCCGTGGCCCACGCCCGCACGGCGGCGACCACTGGAAATGCGCCCACGTACAAGGAGGAAGTGGGGCGATGTGCTTAGGCGTCCCGGCGGAAGTGTTGAGCATCGAGGCGGACGGCCGCGCCGAGGTCTCCATCGGCGGCGCCGTCCGCGAGGCGCGGGTGGATCTCGTGCCCGACGTCAAGACGGGCGACTACGTTCTCCTGCACGCCGGCTTCGCCATCCAGCGACTCGATGCTGAAGCGGCCCAGGAGATTCTGGATCTGTTCAGGGAGCTCATCGAGACCCAATGAGGTACGGCGAGGCGTTCCGCGACAAAGAGGCGGCCGGCGCCCTCGTGCAGCGCATCGCGGCGGCGGCGCAGCGGCCCACGCGCCTCATGGAAGTGTGCGGCACGCACACCATGGCGCTCTTCCAGCACGGCATCCGCGGGCTCATGCCCGAGGCGATCACGCTGCTCTCGGGCCCCGGGTGTCCCGTCTGCGTGACGCCCCGGGCCGAGGTGGACGCGGCCATTGCTCTTGCGCGCATGGAGGACGTGACGCTCGCGACCTTCGGGGACATGATGCGCGTGCCGGGCAGCGAGACGTCCCTGACGGACGAGGGAGCCAGCGGCCGGCGCATCGAGGTCGTGTACTCGCCCACCGACGCGCTCGCCATCGCCCGTCGGGACAGCGACCGGCAGGTCGTCTTCCTTGGCGTCGGCTTCGAGACCACGGCGCCCTCGGTGGCGTGCACCATCCTCGATGCGGCCCAACACGGAATCGCCAACTTCTCCGTCCTGTGCGTGCACAAGGTCATCCCGCCGGCCCTCCGGGCGCTGCTGAGCGCCGAGGATGTGCGCGTGGACGGCTTCCTGTGCCCGGGACACGTGAGCACCATCATCGGGTCGCGCCCGTACGAGTTCATCTCGGAGCAGTTCGGCGTGCCGTGCGCCATAGCGGGCTTCGAGCCCCTTGACATTCTGCACGGCATCCTGCTCCTGGCCGAGATCGTCTCCGCCGGCGAAGCGCGGGTTGAGATCGGGTACACTCGCGCGGTGCGGCCCGAAGGGAACCCGGCCGCGCTGGAGCACATCGAGCGGGTTTTCGAGCCGGCGGACGCCGAGTGGCGCGGCCTCGGATGGATCGACGACAGCGGCCTGGCAATCAGACCGGAGCTTGAGGCCCACGATGCAGCGCGGCGGTTCGAGTCTGTCATCGCCGAGACGAAGGCGCGCTCCGCCGCCGTCGCCGACCCGCTCGGCTGCATCTGCGGCGAGGTGCTGCGGGGCACGCACACGCCGCTGGACTGCCCGCACTTCGGCAAGTCGTGCACGCCGCAGGATCCCGTGGGGCCCTGCATGGTATCCTCCGAGGGTACCTGCGCGGCTCACTACCGGTACGGCGACGCCCGTGACGCGGACTGACTGACGGCAATCCCCTGACGCTCCCCAGCGGGGTGGTCAAGCATGGCCCGAACCATCACCCTCGGACACGGAAGCGGCGGGCAGCTCTCCCGGGAGCTCACCGAGAAGTCCTTCCTCCCGCACCTCCGCAGCCCGGAGCTCGCCAAGCTCGACGACGCTGCCGCGCTCGCGGTGCCCGAGAGCGACCTCGCGTTGACCACCGACTCCTTCGTGGTCACACCGCTCGTCTTCCCCGGCAGCGACATCGGTCGCCTCGCCGTGTACGGCACGGTCAACGATCTGGCCATGCTCACCGCGAGGCCGCTGTGCCTCTCGGCCGCCTTCATCGTCGAGGAGGGCCTCGACCTCGAGATGCTGGAGCAGATCGCCGAGTCCATGGCGGGGGCCGCCCGGCAGGTCGGCGTCCCGATAGTGACGGCCGACACGAAGGTGGTGGAGAGGGGGAGCGCCGACGGCCTCTTCGTCAACACAACGGGCCTCGGCGCGATCCAGTGTACGCCGCCGCCCTCTGGCGAGCGCGCCCAGGTCGGCGACCGGGTCATCCTCAGCGGCAGCGTCGCCGACCATGGCATCGCCGTGCTCATGGCACGAAACCAGTTCCCCTTCCGCGCCGACATCGCCAGCGACTGCGCGCCGCTATGGAGTCTCGTTGACGCCATGCTGACCACCGGTGCGGACCTGCACGCGCTGCGCGACCCCACTCGCGGCGGCCTGGCCAGTGTCTTGAACGAGATCGCCGAGGCCGCACAGGTCGCCATCACGGTGGACGAGGACGCCGTGCCGGTCGCCGATCCCGTACGCGGCGCATGCGAGATGCTCGGGCTGGATCCCTTCTACGTGGCCAACGAGGGCAAGCTCGTCGCCATCGTCCCTGCCGATGCTGCCCACCACATCGTCGCCGCGATGCACGACCACGATCGCGGCCGCCAGGCCTGCATCATCGGCGAGGTGACCGGCGAGCATCGCAAGGGCCGTGTCACCCTCGCTACCGGCATCGGCGGCTCGCGGATCCTCGACCTCCTCGTCGGCGAGCAACTCCCCCGCATCTGCTGATCTATCGCCCCGGCGCACGCGCTCCCCCCCAGGCCGGCGCCACGAGGAGAGCGCCTCGCAGGCGACGAAGTACGGGCGGACGCCCGGACACGCGGAGGTGCACACCGTGCTCCCGGAGGGCCAGCTCGCCACTGCCGACTACGTCGCCCTCGCCATCTACATGCTGCTGGTGTTCGGCATCGGGGGCTACACGCGCCGGCTCATCCGGGGCATCGAGGACTACTTCGCCTGCGGCCGCCGCGTGCCGTGGTGGATGGCCGCCATCTCGCATCACATCTCTGGCTACAGCGCCTTCGCCTTCGTCGGGTTCGCCAGCGTCGGCTACACGCACGGCTTCAGCGTCTGGACGCTGTTCGCCATCCCCTGCTTCATCGCCATGGCCCTCGGCGCCTTCGTCTGGGCGCCCCGCTGGGTGCGGCTCGCCGTCATCACCCCGGCGCAGTACCTGGAGCAGCGCTTCAACAACCTCGTACGCCAGCTCATCGCCTGGAGCGGCATCGCCGTCAAGTTCGTGGACGAGGGCGCGAAGCTCTATTCCCTCGCCAAGGTCGTGAGCGCGTGCACGCGGCTGCGCCAGGCACACGTGGTCGTCGGCGCGGGCGTCATCACCATCGCCTACCTTCTGCTCGGCGGCCTCTGGGCCGAGATGATGACCGACTCCCTGCAGTTCTTCGTGCAGTTCAGCATCACGCTCCTGCTCGTCCCGGTGGTGCTGCGCGCCGTGGGCGGCTGGGGTGGCATGTGGCGGCAACAGCCCGGCCAGTACACGCTGTTCAGCAGCGAGGTCCCGCTCGCGCGCGTCCTGGTCTATCTCCCGGTCGTCATCATGAGCTACAACGGCGGCACCTGGGGGCTGGCACAGCGCTTCTACTCCCTCGGCCGCCCGCGGGACGCCACAAAGGCCGCGCTCCTGTCGGCCGCCCTCTTTCTCGTCTATCCCCTGGCCATCTACATCCCGGTCTGGGCGGCGCCCGTGCTGCTCGGCGAGATCGATCCGGAGCTCTCATACATCCTCGTCGCCGCCAAGTACCTTCCGGGGCTCGCCCCCGGCCTGCTGGGCCTGCTCCTGGCCGCCATCTTCGCTGCCACGATGTCCATGGTGGACTCCGACCTCAATGCCCTCGCCGCCGTGTTCACCAAGGACATCTACGGACGCATCATCAACCCGCGCGCCACCGAGCACAAGCTGATGAAGGTGGGGCTGATCGCCACCGTCGTCTTCGGCGCGCTCACCATCGGCTGTGGCTTGGCCGTCGGCGGGCCGGCGCTGGGCGGGGCGTTCAGCGCGATGATTGAGTGGTACGGCGCCGTGCTGGGGCCCGTCTCCATCCCGCTGCTCTTCGGCATGGTGCTGCGCCGCACCACCTGGCGTGGCGCACTGCTCTCATGGGCCGGCGGCTTCGTCACCTTCGTCGCCTTCAAGTACTGGCTCGTCGATCTGCTGTGGGTGAACCTGTTTGGCATGACTCCCGCCGATGCGGGCACCCACGCCCAGGCCATCGCCTGGTGCATCTACACCGGCGCCGAGCTGTTCGTCGCTTTCGCCATCTTCGTGGGCGAGGGGTACTTGCACACGTACCGGTCGTACCGCCGTGGTCTGGATCCGCACCGCGAGGAAGACCGGGAATGGGCGGAGCGTTGGTGGTCCCATAGCTCACGGTCGTAGACGCCGTGCCGCTTGAGGAGACGGTGTGGCCGGTCCTGCGCACTGCCGCTGCCCTCAACGCCACATTCCACTGGACGCAGGGCAAGTGCCCCTCCCAGTTCGTACTGTGAGCAGCTCTGGGCCGCTCCCCGCACGTGCGACTGCGCGGCGTTCGCAGCAGGGCCGCTTGTGCACGGCCGCCTGCCGTGCTATAAGCCAGGTGCCATGTGCGGACGCGAGGGCGAGAGCGCCTGCAGTGTTCACGTGAGCGGCGAGCTGCGCCGCGCTCTGCGGCAACTGCGTTGGCGCGCCATGCTCCTGGGCTGTGCCGTCTCGTTGATTCTGGCGGGCTGCAACAACTCCCCTTACCCCGCTTCGGAGGACCGCGCGAGCATCCTCTACACGACCTTCTCGGCGGAGCCGAAGCACCTGGACACCGCCACGGCATATAGCAGCGACTGCTACGCACTCCTGTGCAACATCGTCGAGCCGCTGTTCCAGTATCACTTCCTGAAGCGCCCCTACGAGCTGGAGCCACTGCTTGCCGCCGAGGTGCCAAGACCGACGACGCGGCAGATGCAGTGGCAGGGAGAGACCGTCAACGCCGTCGTCTACACGATCCGCATCAAGCCCGGCGTCCTCTACCAGGATCATCCCTGCTTCGTCGAGGCGAACCGCAGGCTCTCGGAGGGCGATGTGCAGGGCATCAGCTCCGTCTTCGACTTCGCCGACGTGGCGACCCGCGAGGTCGCTGCTGATGACTGCGTGCTTGCCGTCCGCAGGCTCTGCGACCCGCGCCTCACCTGCCCCATCATCAGCACGCTGGCGCAGAACATCCTTGGTCTGGAGGAATACAGCGGGGCGCTGAGCGCCGCCCTCGACGCCGAGCGCGAACGGCGCACCGAGGCCGGGGGAGCGTTCTACAACAGGGAGGGCGACGAGAAGTACAACCCCGTCCGGCTGGACTACGCCGCCCATCCCCTGCCAGGTGTGCGGGCGATCGATCGCCATACCTTCGAGGTCGTGCTGAAGCACCCGTATCCGCAGATCCTGTACTGGATGGCCATGCCCTTCTTCTCGCCCGTGCCCCACGAGGCGGTTGACTTCTTCCATCAGCCGGCTCTCCTGCGGCGCAACATCGCCTTCGACAAGAACCCCGTGGGCACCGGGCCGTATGTGCTCGCCGAGTTCGATCCGACGAATCAGTTCATCCTCGAACGCAACGCCAACTTCCGCGACGAACGATACCCCGATCTCGCGGCACCGGACCCGAGTGATCCCGAAGTGGTGGCCCACTTCGAGGCCCTGCGGGCGGCGGGAGTGCTCGAGGATGCTGGCAGGCAGCTCCCCATGGTGGATCGGGTGGTCTTCCGGCGGGAGGTGGAGTGGATCCCCCGGTGGGCCAAGTTCCGGCAAGGGTACTACGACACGTCGGGAATCGCCAGCGACGTGTTCGATCAGAGCGTTACGCTCACCTCGACGGGCGATGCCGTGCTATCCGATGAGATGGACCGCCAGGGCATCACGCTGTACACCGCCCCGTCGGCATCCATCTCATACTTCTGCTTCAACATGAGGGACCCGGTGGTGGGCGGCTATGGCGAGAGGCAGCGCAACCTCCGCCAGGCCATCAGCATTGCCTTCGACACCGAGGAGCAGATCACCATCTTCTGGAACGGGCGCGGCACCGTGGCGCACAGCCCGACGCCGCCCGGCTTCTTCGGCTATGAGCCCGGTGAGGCGGGCATCAACCCGGTCAGCCACGCGTGGGACGCGGAGCGCCGCAGCCCGGTCCGCCGCTCGATTGACGAGGCCAAGCGGCTCATGAAGAAGGCGGGGTACGAGAACGGATACGGCCCCGACGGCGAGCCGCTGGTGTTGCACTTCGACAATAGCTGGGTGGCCTCGAGCGCGCGACCCCGACTGCGGTTCGTCACCAAGCAGTTCGCCAAGCTGGGGATTCAGCTGAAATCGCGCACCACGGACTACAATCGCTTCCAGGACAAGGTGCGCGCGGGCAGCTTCCAGATCCTGTCCTGGGGCTGGATCGCCGACTACCCGGACCCGGAGAACTTCCTGTTCCTGCTGTATGGCCCCAACAGCCGGGCCGACGAGGGTGGGGGATCGAACTCCTCAAACTACGCCAGCCCCCGGTACGACAGGCTGTTCGAGAAGATGAGCAACATGGAGAACGGACCCGAGCGTCTCGCCCTCGTCCGCCGCATGAACGGCATCTTGCACCGAGACGCTCCGTGGTTCGGGTGCGTGCACGGGGTGTCCTACTCCTTGGTGCACGACTGGTACAAGAACGGCTACCCGAACGTCATGGCATGGGGCCAGCTGAAGTACCGACGGATCGACGTCGAGCAACGCGCGCGCCTGCGGCGTGAGTGGAACAGCCCTCGCTGGCACCTGCCGGTAATCCTCGCCGCCGTCCTGATCCTGGGGACGCTGCCGGCCATCCGTGTCGCCGTCCGACACCTGAAGGAAGCCTGACCCCGTGTTCGCCTACCTGGTGCGCCGCCTCCTGTATGCCGTGCCCATCGTGGTGGGCATCGTGGCCATCACCTTCGCACTGTTCTTCGTGGTCAACACGCCCGACGACATGGCAAGGCGCATCCTCGGCGACAAGGCGGACTCCCCGGAGATCGTCGAGAGGTGGAAGCGCGAGCACAACTACCATCTGCCGCTGTTCGTGAACCACACCGCCGTCGGGGCCGGCAGACTGACCGACACGCTGTTCTTCCAGAAGTGCGCCCGGCTTCTGGCCTTCGACCTGGGCCGCTCGGATGTCACGGACCGACCCATTGCGGCCGAGATCCGCCGCCGCATGGGGCCCAGCCTGGCTATCGCGCTGCCCTCCTTCGCCCTCGGGATGCTGGTCAACATCTCGACCGCCCTCATCATCGCCTTCTGCCGCGGAACGTACCTGGATCGCTGGGGCACCGTCGTGTGCGTACTGATGATGTCGATCTCATCGCTGTTCTACATCATCGGCGGGCAGTTCATCTTCGCCCAGTGGCTGCGGCTGTTTCCCATCAGCGGATTCGACTGGGGTGCGTCCACGCCCAAGTTCGTGGTCCTGCCCGTCGTCATCGGCACAATCGCCGGCATCGGCGGGGGCGTTCGCTACTACCGCACGGTCATACTGGAGGAAGTGGGCCGCGACTACGTCCGCACGGCCCGGGCCAAGGGCCTCGGCGAGGGGGCCGTGTTGTTCCGCCACGTCCTGAAGAACGCGATGATCCCCATCCTCACCAACGCCGTCATGGCCATCCCGTTCCTGTTCGTCGGGAGTCTGATCATGGAGTCCTTCTTCGCCATCCCGGGGCTCGGGAGCATGACCATCACGGCCATCCACGCACAGGACTTCGCCGTCGTGCGCTCCATGGTATACATCGGTGCGATCCTGTATATCATCGGGCTGTTGCTGACCGACATCAGCTACACTCTGGTGGATCCCCGCATCACCCTCGGGGCCGGAGACACGCGCAGCCTCTACGCCAGCCCGGCTCTGGGAGACATAATGAAGCTCCTCGCCGCCGTGGCGGCAGTCGCAGCCGCTGCGGGTGGCGCGTACTGGCTCCTGCGGTGGCTCGTGCAGCAGCCTGCCGTAGAGAACATGCGGGTCCCACTGCTCACGAACGGCGCCTTCCTGCTGACGGTGGCCGGGGCGCTCGCGTTTTGGCTGCGGGCCAGGAGACAGGAACTGTGGCAGAACGCGTGGCGGGAGGTGCGGCGGAGCCGACTCGCCATCGGGGCTCTGGTGGCCTTGCTCCTGTTCATCGCGGTCGGCTCCCTGGACAGCATCTCCTGGCGCGATGTCGAGCTGACCCCGGAGGGCACACAGCGGGTCACGGCCGATGGCCGGGCCGTCCTCTCCCCGCCACTATCCGCACTGGACCGGCTCTGCACGCCGCTGCGCGTCTCGGAGAAGAGCTACTCGGCGCCACGGGCGACCCATCTGTTGATGAAGGAGACGGTGGAGGAGCAAGTGCGCGGGGAGACGGTTGTTCGGCGAGTCCACCAGCCCCTGCAATACCCTCGCCGACACCTACTGGGCACCGACAAGACCGGGCAGGACGTGCTGTTCAAGGCGCTCAAGAGCATCCGGACGGGCCTGATCGTGGGAGGGCTGACGACGGTGATCGCAATCCCCCTGGCCATATCCCTGGGCGTGCTCGCCGGCTTCTTCGGCGGATGGATAGACGATGCTGTGCAGTATCTCTACAGCACGCTCTCCTCGGTGCCGTGGGTGCTCCTGGTCGTCGCGTTCATTCTGGTATTCGGCCGCGGGCTGCTGCAGCTCTGCATCGTCATGGGTCTCACGGGCTGGGTCGGGCTGTGTCGCGTACTTCGCGGTGAGACCCTGAAGCTGCGCGAGAGGGAGTTCGTGCAGGCCGCCCTGGCTCTGGGCGTGTCGAAGCTGCGCGTGATCTGGCGACACGTGGTCCCCAATCTGATGCACCTCGTCCTCATCACCGTCGTCCTTCGCTTCAGCGGCCTCGTCCTGGCCGAGGCCGTGCTGAGCTACATCGGAGTGGGCGTGGGGCCGGACACCTTCAGCTGGGGATCGATGATCGACCAGGCCCGGGGCGAGCTGGGCCGAGACCCGACGGTCTGGTGGAGTCTGGTGGCGGCCTTCGTCGCCATGTTCGGTCTCGTACTCAGTGCCAATCTGTTCGGTGACGCGCTGCGGGACGCTCTGGACCCCAGGCTGCGGACCCGGGAGGAGTTGGCGTGAGCGAGCCGCTGCTCGAGATCCGTGATCTGCGCACCTACTTCCGCACGACGGCGGAGCCGCTGCGCCCCGTGGATGGAGTGTCGTTGACCGTGGACCGCGGTGAGACCGTGGGCCTCGTCGGCGAATCGGGCTGCGGGAAGTCGCTCACGGGGCTGTCGATCCTCCAGCTTGTGCCCCGCCCCAGCGGCTACATCGCCGGCGGCTCTATCACGTTCGAGGGCAGGGACGTCCTCAAGATGACCGGGCCCGAGAGGCGCGAGTTCCGGGGCGGCAAAGTGGCCATGATCTTCCAGGAACCCATGACCAGCCTCAACCCTGTCCTGTCCGTCGGGGCGCAGCTCCTGGAGGCCATCCGGAGGCACCAGCAACTGGGCAAGTTCGAGGCGACAGGCCGAGCCGTGGCGGCGCTCGAGATGGTGGGCCTTCCCGACGCGGGGGATCGCCTCCGCCAGTATCCATACGAGCTCTCCGGAGGGATGCAGCAGCGCGTGATGGTCGCCATGGCGCTGGCGTGCGAGCCGGACCTGCTGATCGCCGATGAGCCGACCACCGCCCTCGACGTCACCATCGAGGCCCAGATCCTGGACCTGCTCCGTGATCTTCAACGCAAGCTGGGCATGGCGATTCTGTTCATCACCCACGACCTTGCCGTGATTGGCGAGATGGCCGACCGTGTGGCCGTGATGTACGCCGGGAAGATCGTGGAGGCAGCTACAACGGCCGTCCTCTTCGGCCCCGGAGACGCCCGACACCCGTACACCGAGCTACTGCTGCGCTGCCGACCCGCCCGGGCCAAGCGCCGCAGCCGACTCGAGACCATCCGCGGGGCGGTTCCCAGCCCCTCCGAGTACCCGCCGGGCTGCCGGTTCTGCGACCGATGCCCCAGCGCGTTCGGCCCCTGTGAACGAGACGAACCGCCTCTCGCCGAGATGGCGCCGGGACACCGGATCGCGTGTCACCTCTACACCCTTCACGACCGGCGCGTCCAGGCTGTCGGAGATGGCGCAGCAGAACGGACCGAGGTGCCGGGGCCGGAGAGCGACGGGTTGCTGCTCGAGGCCCGGGACCTGACGAAGCACTTCCCCATCCGCAGGGGTGTGCTCCGGCGTGTCGTCGGGCACGTCAAGGCCGTTGACGGGGTCGATCTCGCCATCGGCCGCGGCAGAACCGTCGCTCTGGTGGGCGAGTCTGGCTGCGGCAAGACGACGCTTGGGAAGACGCTCATTCGCCTCCTCCCTCCAACCGCGGGGAGCGTGCACTACGACGGGCGCGATCTGATGGCCCTGGGCGAGAGCCCGCTGCGGGAGCTCCGCCGGCGAGTGCAGTTCGTGTTCCAGGACCCCTACTCGTCGCTCAACCCGCGCATGATGGTGCGGGAGATCATCGGCGAGGGGATGGCAGTGCATGGCATGGGCTCCTCGACCGGGGACCGGCACGATCGGATCGCCGACTTGCTGAGCGATGTGGGTCTGCCCCCTCAGGCGGCGACCTGTTACCCTCACGAGTTCTCCGGCGGACAACGACAGCGGATCGGCCTCGCACGAATGCTGGCCGTGGAGCCGGAGTTCGTAGTCTGTGACGAGCCGACGAGTGCTCTGGACGTCTCCATCCAGGCCCAGATCCTCAACCTGCTCGGTGACCTCCAGGACCAATACGGCCTGACCTACCTGTTCATCACCCACGACCTGAGCGTGGTGGAGTATTTGTCAGATGAGGTGGCGGTGATGTACCTGGGGCGGATTGTCGAGCACGGAAGCACGGAGGCGCTGTTTGACGATCCGCTCCATCCGTACACGCGCGCGCTGCTCTCGGCCGTGCCCAGCGCGGAGGCGGCCCGGCGGCGCGAGAGAATCCGACTCGAGGGAGATGTCGCCTCGCCCAGTGCTCCCCCGGCCGGATGCCACTTCCACCCCCGATGTCCCCGGGCCATGACCGTGTGCAGCGAGGCATACCCCAGCGCGACTCGCCGCGCAGATGGTCGCATGGTGCGCTGCCACCTCCACGCATAGCGGCGCCGCCGCCTGCGGGGCTCTTTGCCATCCCCCCGACGGCGCGTCACAGGACTTACTTCGGTCGCGAAGAAGATCCGTGTCAAAGGAGAAGTTTATGCACATCCGCACAGTCTTCCCCCGAGCCCGTCCGCTGTTGCTGCTTCTCGCGGCGTCCTCAGCTATCGGGACCGCGTTGGCCCAGGATGACGCCGGCGCACTGGGGCCGGATGGCACCACCATCGACCCCACCACGACGCCGGCCTACAACGCGGCGCGCGTCTGGCACCCCAAAGCCCCGCCCGCGGACGCACCGACCCGGCCGTACCGGTGCCGCATCGTCAGCTACGCCGGGAAATGGACGCGACACGGGTTCGGCAACTACATGACGTGGCGCTACCCCAGCGGACCGCTGGCGCCGGAGCTTGAGCCCGAGGACAAGTTCGTGTTCGCGCGGGACTTCGACGTGGACGGCGATGGCGAGACGGGAGACGACTACGTCGCTTCCCTGCCCTTCAGCCTCACCCGGCCGCTCAGCAACCCCGACTGGCCCATGCACACGGCCTTCCCCGAGCGGTACAGCAGCCGGTTCTACGGCGGCGTGAGCTGGTGCGTGGGGAACTCGGATCCCGGCGATGCCAGGTTCTACCGCGAGATGGGCTACAACCCCGATCACAGCCCACCGTGGTACGACGGCCGCGCCGAGGACCACCCGCTGCAGGGCGAGGCGAACGAACGCAAGGCCGACAGCGTCCTGCGCATGTACTGGGCGATCATCTGGAAGAAGGACGACTTCCTCAACGAGGGCACTCGGTACCGCGTCACCTTCGACGACACCAGCCGCCTCGCATCGATCTCCACGCGCAACTACTGGCTGGGCTATGACGACGTCCGCATGATCGTGCAGGACGGCGGGCAGCTCTACATCTCTGACAACGAGCAGTTCGACATCCCCAAGGACGGCTACAAGCCCGCCATCGGCCGGGTGTTCCTCTGCTATCCCACGAGGGCCACTTGGGCCAGCTACAGCCCCCGAGCGCACCTCGTCAGATTCGACCCGGCGGGCGCCACGTTCGAGAGGCACGAGTTCACGGACGTCCAGGCAGTCGGCTGGTACCTGGCCAAGGACAATCCCGAGGGCCAGCAGGCGCACATCAAGTGGTACGGCTTCGAGGCCGACGCCGTGGTCCACCGCCCCGAGCAGGGCAGCGTCAACGTGAGTATGCTGACAGTCCCCGCGAGCGAGGGTGTGCCCGAGTTCTGGATGAGCACCTGCGAGGTGCCGTACGCCAGGTGGCGGGACGTGCACCGCTACGGCGATGCGCCCTTCCACACGCTGGAGGCGCGTTATGTCTACCTCAAGGACGGCGACATGGGGAGCATGCTGCTCGGGAGCCGCCCCCACGAGCCCGACGAGCCCGTCACCAACATCACCTGGTGGGATGCGCTCGCCTGGTGCAACACACTGTCCGAGATGGAGGGCAAGACGCCCTGCTACTACGTGGATGCGGCGTTCACCGAGGTCTTCCGGAACATGGAGTTTGCCACCCGGGCCATCGGGCCCGGCTACGAGGAGCGCAACCTGAACGACCCCACCTACGACACCGTCCCGCCGCCCAGCATCCACGTGCGCTGGGATGCAGACGGCCATCGGCTGCCGACCGTGGCCGAGTGGACGGCGGCCTGGCGTGCCGGGCAGAACGCGGGGCCCAACGCGCGGCGCTCAACACTCGGCTCCACCCATGCCGTCGGATCAACGAAGCCAGACAAGCTGGGGCTGTACGACCTGCTCGGCAACGTGTGGGAGCTGTGCTGGCCGTACGGGGACGTGTTCGATCCGGAGGCGGTGGACACGTACGTCGGGCTCGGGGGCGACTTCAACCACCCCGCCGATCCGCGCGCCGCCGAGCGGGCGGCCTCGCCCTACGGCGACCATCCGTCCAGCGGGAGCCACACCATCGGCCTCCGGCTCGTCTGCCGCAGGCCCGGGTCTCCTCGGCCTGCAATGGGCGCGACCCCGGAGGAGCCCGCGTACTCCGACGATGGCGTCCCAAGCTGGACCTTCCGCCGCGACGAGAGAACCGGGGCTCGCCAGCAGCCCGAGCGCATCGCCCGGCTGCCGCTCGATATGGTGAAGCTCCCGGGCGGCAGCTTCCTGCGCCATCCGCAGAGGAACACCATCACCGTCTCGGCCTTCGACATCGCGAAGTATCCCACCACCTACGACCAATGGAAGCGCGTGCTCCAGTGGGCCGAGGCGAAGGGCTACACCTTCAGCAAGACCGGCGACATGGGCAGCATGTACTTCTTCGACTTCCCCCACTCGCCCGACGAGCCCGTCGTCAACATCACCTGGCACGACATGGTCGTGTGGTGCAACGCGCTCTCCGAGATAGAGGGCCGCACCCCGTGCTTCTACACCGACGAAGCCTGCACGACCGTGTACCGGAACGCCTACAGGTATCGCCCCCTCAAGGTCGCCGGCCCGGACCTGGTCGCCGCGGCGCCCCATCGGTACGCCGACTACAGCCACCTCGTTCCCCAGCCCTGGATCTTCACCCGATGGGACGTGGACGGTTACCGCCTGCCCACCGAGGCCGAGTTCGAATACGCCCTCCGCGGCGGAACGCAGACGCCGTACTTCTGGGGCGAGGACGAGGCGCAGAAGGACACGTACACCTGGAACATCGCCAACGCCGGCGGCAGAACGCATCCGGTGGGCCGCAAGGAGCCCA
>JASFTE010000002.1:0-26777 GCA_050114035.1 Armatimonadota bacterium
CTTCCGCCGCCGTGGCTCCGTCCTGCCGCTGGTCACCGTTGGCCTGCTGGCCATTCTGGGCCTCACCGCGCTGGCCCTGGACGTGACGCGTCTGCACATCGCCGCGCAGCGGGCGCAGGCAGTCGCCGACAGCGCCGCGCTGGCCGGGGTCACGGCACTTCCGCAGTATGCGGACGCGAAGCACCTCGCGCTGGAGGCCGTGGACGTCAACAACACAGAGGTGCCCGAATGGCAAGCCTACGTATCGCCCGGGGAGGCGATTACGTACTACGCGCCCGGCAGCACCATCCTGGGCCGTGAGGGCGAGGTCGTGATGCAGTTGGGCAGTTACACGGCCGGTATCGGCGTCGAGGCGCGGGTCGGGGTGGACTACGCCTTTGCGCCCGTTCTGGGCCTGCAAGAGGGCTCGCGCACCCGGCGAGCAGTCGCCATCCAGGGTCCCGCGGGGGCCATCGCCGCGGTGCCCATCTGGATATCGGAGGACTCGAATCCGGGATACGGTGACCCAGTGGATCTGGTCTACGACGATGTGAAGGAGGATGGGGCCATTCCCCCGGGGAGCTTCGGGTTCATCGACTTTGCCGTGCCGAATCACGATTGGTTCGGGCAACTGCTGCGCGGCTACAATATCGCAGACGCGGTGCACGACGAAGCCTGGATTCATGTGGACGATATCATCACGGCCTACACGGGCGTCAACACGGGGAAATGGGTGCACGCGCTGCAGCAGGAGACCGAGGAGTACGCCGGGACGGCGCGGCTGGAGCGTGCCGCGCAGGCCCCATGGGCCGAGGAGACGTTCGATGTTCACTCGACCAGGAACCCGCACATCATGCTCGTGCCCGTCGTCCAGCACTTGTATGGGACCGGGACCGGCGCCACCTTCAAGGTGGTGAGCTTCGCCGTCTTCTGGCTCGATGGTGTGGGCAAGATGGCTGGCGGGAGCAACCACTGCCTTCAGGCGCGCTTCATAGAGTTCCAGCCGAGCCCGGAGGCCGTTCTCGATCCCGAGGGCCCGGATACGGGCATCTACGTTCGGAAGCTGATTCTCTAGTCCCGCTGCGGACGCGCGGCGCTCTCACAGAGAGCCGCCGGCGCCCGTCGGGCGACCGCAGACAGTAGAAGGAGGTGGGGCAGCGTGAAACTCTCTCGCCGCAGCGCACTGTGCATCGCGCTCTTCGCGGGCAGCCTGGCCGCGCTGACCATGTACATCTACGTGGGCAGAGCCGCCAGGGGCAACACCGCCTCGGCCAGCCAACACATTGAGGTGGTCAAAGCCGCCGCCGACATTGCCCCGCAGAGCATCATCAAGGCCCATCAGATCAAGACGGAGGTGCGCCGGGCCAAAGGAGCACCGCGACATGCCGTCACCGGCATCGAGAACGCCATCGGCCGGGTGGCCCTGGTGGGTCTGCCCAAAGGCCAGATCATCGAGGCCGATCAGATCGCCGAGCCGAGCCCCGCACTGGGGCTGGCACATGCCGTGCCCCAGCACATGCGGGCCATCACCGTCGGCCTGGACTCGATAAGCGGCGTCGCCGGCTTCCTCAAGCCTGGCAACCATGTGGACGTGTTGGCCACCGTCAGTGAGGACGACATCACGGTGACGCTCACCGTCCTTCAGGATGTTGAGCTCCTCGCTCTGGGCCAGGAGGCGCAGCCCACGCCCGAGGACAGGCCGGATGCCAGCGGCAAGCCTGCGCGGGTCGAGACGCAGCCCACCGCTACGGTGGCCGTGACGCCCGAGCAGGCGCAGCGCCTGGTGCTGGCCGAGTCCAAGGGCAAGCTTCGGCTCGCGCTCCGGTCGGTGGAAGACCACAACGCACTCGAGCTGGCCAAGACCACCGACTGGGAGGTCACGGGCATACAGCCCAAGTCCACCGAGAGCACCGTGGCGAGCCGCCACACTCCCGGGCAGCAGCCGTATCCGGGAATGTATCCGCCCTGGTGGTACGACCACCCGGGCGCGGCCGCACCGGGTGGTGGGGAGGCTGACGACCTGGATGAGCTGATCGACTTACCGAAGAGCATAGAAGTCATCCGTGGCACCGACCGCGAGGTGGTGGATGTCAATGAGTAACCTCACCACACTTCAGATTGCCCACAAGCGATTCGCACCTCGTCTCTGGATCATCATCGCCGCCGCAGTCGGCCTGTGCCTGCTCGTATCGGCACCGGCGGCGGCCGAGCGCGTGGTGAAGCCGGTCGCGATGTCAATGCTCAAGGGCCAGAGCCACGTGCTGGAGTACGCCGACATGCGCCGCGTTGCGGTGGCCGATCCGCACGTGGCTGACGTGGCCGTGGCGTCCAGTTGCCAGGTCATCGTGTACGCCATAGGCGTCGGCAAGACGGCCGTCTATGTGTGGGATGATTCGGGATTCCACCAGATCGGCATATCGGTGTTCGACATCACGCCGTCCGAGATGGCGGTGGAGCGCCTGCGCCCGTTGCTGGGCGGCGAGTACCGCTTCGTGGTGCTCTCCGATTCCATGCTGGGGATCGAGGGCGTTGCGGAGGACACGGCCGAAGCCGCACGCCTGGACCGCGTGCTGGCCAGCGCCGGCGACGACGTGAAGGTCATCAACCTCGTCACGCTGGCGCCTGAGCCCCCCCCGGCCGGGCCGCCCGTGGAGCAGATCGCCGGTGCACTGGGCGGCGACTACCATGTCTGGTCCGTCAACCATGAGACCGTCGCCGTGGAAGGCACCGCTTCGACGCCCGTGGAGGCTGCGCGCGCCCGCGCCCTGATAGCGGCCTTCAAGCCGCAGACGAACGTGGTGGACCTCATTCGGGAGCCCGAGGCCCCGGCTCGCAGCATTGATCACGAGCGCGAACTCATCGCCGACGCCGTGGGCGATGGCGTCCACGTCCGCACGGTCGGTGGCCAGGCCATCGCCCTCGAGGGAACGCTCCCGGCCGAGGCCGACGTGGAGCGTGTCGCGCAGATCATTGAGACGCTCGACGTGGCCGCCCCCGTCCTGAACCTGGTCACCGCGGCCGCGCCCGACCAGCAGCAGGTCCTTGTACGCGTCAAGGTCGCCGAGATCAACACCCAGGCCCTTGAGCAGCTCGGCGTCAACTGGGGCCATACCGAGAGCGGCGGCGGCACGCCGTCCGTGAGCTTCTTCGACCAGCCGTTCCTCTTCGGACAGGTCGCCCGCAAGGGCTTCAACCAGTTGCTCGACTTCGGTGCGCAGCTCAACCTGTTGGTGGAGGACGACCGCGCCCGCATCCTCGCCGAGCCCAACCTCTTGGTCAACGACGGCGAGGAGGCCTCGATACTCGTCGGCGGCGAGGTGCCCATCCCCGTGCCGCAGGCGGGCATGGCCGGAGCCGCCGCCATCACCATAGAGTACAAGGAGTTCGGCGTCCGCATGCAGGTGACTCCCTCGATCCTGCCGGAAGCCGGGGACGCCCCGAAGATCCATCTGGCGCTGGCCCCGGAGGTCAGCTCCATCGACCCGAGCAGCAGCGTCACGGTCTCCGGCCTCAAGGTGCCGGGCTTCCGCACGCGCCGCGCCGAGACCACCGTGACCGTCGCCCCCGGGGACACTCTCGCCATCGCCGGGCTGCTGCAGAGCGAGACGGCGAAGACGATCCGCAAGATCCCCATCCTGGGCGACATACCCATCATCGGCAACCTGTTCCGGAGCAAGCGCTTCACCGAGGGCAAGACCGACCTCGTGATCATGGTGACGCCGGAGATCCACGAGTCGGCCGAGGAGTAACCGCTCGGGCCGTCTGAGTACACGACTCGCACGTGCCGCAACCGTCGAGAGGAGAAGCCATGGCAACAGTCAGCGTCCCGCGGCCGGCGTGGGCCTCCCAGAGCAAGCGTGGATCTGCCGCCGACGACGAACGCAACCAGATACTGCAGCTCAAGGCCCGTGTCCACGAGAAGCTCCTCGCGGACACGGAGTTCGCCGTCCTGGAGCATCTGGGCCCCCGGGAGTTGGCGGCCGAGGTGCGGCGTCTGGTCGCCATCGTCGCGGACCAGGCAGGCCTCAACCTCGCCCGCCGCGCTCAGGAGCAGGCCGAGGCCGAGGTGCTGGACGAGGTCATGGGCTATGGCCCAATCCAGCCGCTGCTCAACGACCCGGAGATCACTGAGATTATGGTCAACGGCCACGGCGAGGTGTACATGGAGCGCAACGGGCGCATCCAGAGAACGCCCCGGCGCTTCCTCAATGATGCCCACCTCATGCGCATCATATACAAGATCGTCACGCCACTGGGACGGCGCATCGACGAGGGCTCGCCCATGGTGGACGCGCGGCTGCCGGACGGCTCGCGCGTCAACGCCATCGTGCCGCCCCTGGCCATCAAGGGCCCGTGCCTGACGATCCGCAAGTTCTCACGCAGTCCCTACACCCCCGACAACCTGGTCGGCTTCGGCACCATATCGGCCGAGATGCGCGACCTCATCCATGCCTGTGTCGTCGGCAAGCTCAACATCATCATCTCCGGTGGCACGGGCAGCGGGAAGACCACCACGCTCAACGCCGTCTCGTCCTCCATCCCGCACAGCGAGCGCATTGTCACCATCGAGGACGCGGCCGAGCTGAAGCTGCAGCAGCCTCATGTCGTCCCCCTCGAAAGCCGCCCGCCCAACATCGAGGGCAAGGGCGAGATCGCGATCCGCCAGCTCGTCCGCAACGCCCTGCGCATGCGCCCCGATCGCATCATCGTCGGCGAGGTGCGCGGCGCCGAGGCGCTGGACATGCTCCAGGCCCTCAACACCGGCCACCAGGGCTCGCTGAGCACCGCCCACACCAACAGCCCCCGTGACACGCTCTCGCGCCTGGAGACCATGGTGCTCATGGCCGGCACGGAACTGCCGTCCCGGGCCATCCGCGAGCAGATCTCCGCAGCCATCGACCTCATCGTACACCAGGCCCGCCTCCAGGACGGATCGCGCAAGGTGACCCACATTTCCGAGGTGCAGCGGATGGAGGGCGACATCATCACGCTGCAGGATCTGTTCCTCTTCAAGCAGCAGGGCGTGGACAGCGAGGGGCGCGTCGTCGGGGAGCACGTCGCGACCGGCCTGCGGCCGCTGTTCGTGGAGCGCCTCATGTCGCAGGGACTCGAGCTGCCCGCGGCCATCTTCTCCGGGGTCGCCAAGGAGGGCTAGACGTGTCACCGATCCTGCTGGCACTTGCCGCGTTCCTGGCAGCCTTCGGCACCGTGGCCCTCGTGCTCGTCTGGGCCCCGAGCACCCGGCCACAGCGCGCCCGTCGGCTCGCCGCCGTCGCGGACGCGCAGCCTGCCGCGCCGGAGGCGCCCACGGCCCAGATACCGGGCCGCCCGGACGTCATCCCGTGGCTCACCAGGCTGCTGTCCGGCACGCGCATCCAGCGCGGCCTGCAGGCTCAGATCATCCAGGCCGGCCTCCTGCTCCGCCCCGCCGAGCTCCTCGTGCTCATGGGCGCGGGAGCCGCCATCGGCGCCGTGGCCGGCTCTGTGGTCCTCCAACTGATCGGAGCCGCGGCCGGGGCGGTCGTTCTCGGCATCAGCCCCTGGGCCTACATCAAGCTCCGGCAGGGCATCCGCAAGAAGAGGCTCATGATGCAACTCCCCGATGCCCTCGACCTCATCTGCTCCTCGCTCCGGGCCGGCTACGGATTCGTGCAGGCCATGAGCAACGTCGCGGACCAGATGGCCCCGCCCGTGAGCGATGAAGCCCGTCGGCTGGCGGACGAGGTCGGGCTCGGCCTCTCCCTTGACGCTGCTCTGCAGCGCATGATGGAGCGCACCGGCACGCACGACTTCGAGCTCATCTGCTCCGCCGTCCAGATCCAGACCCGCACCGGGGGCAATCTGGCCGAGGTGCTCGGCAATCTCTCCGGCGTCATCCGCGACCGCATCCGGCTCGCCGGCGAGATCTCGGCGCTTACGGCCGAGGGTCGGCTATCGGGCGGAATACTGCTCGCCCTGCCCTTCGTCTTCGCCGGCATACTGCACCATCTCAGCCCGGGGTATCTCACGCCGCTCCTCGCCGAGCCCCTCGGGCACATACTGCTCGGCGTCGGTGTCGTGCTGATGGCCCTCGGGGTCATCGTCATCAACAAACTGCTCACCATAGATCTCTGAGGGGAGACCCACCCGTGCTGCTGATCGTGAGCTGCGTGCTCGCCTTCGTCTGCATCGCCGCCCTGGTAATCGCGTTTGTCCACCCTCCGGCGCGTTCGCGACTGCGCGATCGCTTGGCCGCGCTCTCGGTCGTGCGGGACGAGGATCTGCCACTGGATCAGAGCCTGGACCGTGGCTTCTTCACCCGCGTCGTCGCACCCACGCTGCTGCGCCTGGGGAATCTCATCGAGCGCCTCACGCCCGCGGGCGCCGTCGGCGGCGCGCGGGCCAAGCTGGAGCGCGCGGGCAACCCGCTCCGCATCACTGCCACCCAGTTCCTCGGCCTGCGCGGGCTCTCCATCGTGGCCGGCGTCTCCCTCGCCATCGCCGTGCATGGCATGGGCTACTTCGACGGGCTCCTCAACACCGCCACAGCCCTCTGCATCACCATCGCCGCCGTCCTGCTCCCGGACTACCTGCTCCAGGACCGCGTCAACCGCCGCGAGCAGCTCATGCGCAAGACCCTCCCCGACAGCCTCGACCTGCTGGTCGCCAGCACCGAGGCCGGCCTCGGGCTGGACCAGGCCATCAACGAGGTGGCGACCCGCAAGCCGGGGCCGCTTTCCGAGGAGTTCGCTCGCGTCGTGAAGGAGATCAACCTGGGCAAGACCCGATCCGAGGCGTGGCGCAGCCTCTCGGAGCGCGTTGGCCTAGATGACCTGCGCAGCTTCGCGGCAGCCATCTACCAGGCCGAGAGCCTCGGCGCCAGCATCGCCAACGTCCTCCGTGCCCAGAGTGAGGCCCTCCGCAGCCGCCGCACCATGAAGCTGCGCGAGGTGGCCGGCAAGCTGCCGACGAAGATGCTCTTCCCTCTCATCTTCTGCATCTTCCCGTCGCTCTTCGTCGTGTTTCTCGGACCGGCGATGATATCCATCTACAAAGCCCTTCGGGTCATGTAGCTCCTCTGAAGGCTCGGCCGCCACGCCAATTGCAGGGCGGACCCGCCCTGGCCCGCCAGCCCTATCTCAGGGCTGGCAAGGACCTGCCTCCCCCAACGACGAAATCCGACCCCACGCCTCGTCCGAAGCACCGGACTTCACCGATACCATGTTCGTGCTGGAGCCGTAGGCCGAGCCGTCCTGCGCACCCGGGGGTGCCGACAATGCGGCGCAGCGTCATCGCACTCATGGCCCTTGCCATGTCCGTTTGCCGCCCCGACGTCGCCATCGGGCAGCGCGTCGGTTTCGCCTCCCCGCCCTCCGCCGTCACCGGCAGGAACGGCGCCACCGTAGCCTTCCGCGCCAATCGGCCCACGGATGTGGAGGTGGCCGTCCTCGATCCCGACGGCCGGGTCGTACGTCACCTGGCCGCGGGGCTGCTCGGCGAGAACGCTCCCCCGCCGCTCCGGAGGGATTCCCTCGATCAACAGCTCCGGTGGGACGGGCGCGACGACGACGGCAACGTGGCCACGGGAGGGCCTTTCACCGCCCGCATCAGGCTGGGGCTCAACGCCCGGCTGGACCGCGTGGTGGGCTGGTCTGGTCAGCTCATCGATCAGCCCCGCGGCGTCGTCTGCGGCCCGGACGGCACGCTGTACGTCCTCTTCGGCGGCACCCTCTACGCCCATCGGATCACCACACTGATCGCCGCCTACGACCGCGACGGCAAGTACGTCCGCCAGGTCTTCCCCGGCCCGGCGAATCTGCCCCCGGACAAACGCCGGGGCTGGCCGCGGGTCAGCCTCGACGGCGGCGAGGAAGTGCCGGCCGTGTTCCATCTCCTGACGCGCTGCGTCTACCCGGGAGCCGTCTTCGGCAACCGCGTTCTCCCTGCCGTGACGCGCGACGGCAGGCTGATCATGCTCAGCGGAGCCAAGCGCGGCACGATAATAAAGAAGCCGGACCTCCGAGACGGGCGACGCCTTCTCATCCTCGGCTGCGATGGCAGCGTGCCCGAGAACTACCTCGGCCCGGCGGTGGCTGGCGCCGAGCTCGGCGGCTTCGGCCACGTGGCTCTCTCGCCCGATGACCGCTACGCGTACGTCTCGGGGCTCTTTGAGGAGGGAACGGACGGCAGAGGCCTGTGCCACGTCGTCTTCCGCGTGCCCCTCGATGGCTCTGAGCCCGCCGCGGTGTTCATCGGCACGCTCTACGCCGCCGGCAGCGGGACGGACGGCCTCAACGACCCGCAGGGCCTCGCCACCGACGCGGACGGCAACATCTACGTCGCGGACTACGGCAACAGCCGCATCGCGGTATTCGGCCCGGCGGGCCGGTTCCGGACCGAGATCCCCGCCGACTACCCCGACCAGGTCCGCGTCAGCCGCAGGACCGGCGCCATCTACGTCATGTCCGTCGAGGAGCGCACCAAGGGCATCACGGACCAGCACTACTACGTCAGCGCCCACAACTGGAAGGGCGCTCGCATCGTGAAGTTCGCGGGCCTCGACAGCCCCGCCCAGCAGGCCTCCCTGGCCGTCCCGCAGGAGGGCAAGTACGGCGGCGGAGCGCTGCTGGCCCTCGACGACTCCGCCGACCCGACGCTGCTGTGGTACGCCGGCACGGGCTACAAGCGCACCGACGTGCTGAAGATCATCGATCGCGGCGGCAGCCTCGAGTTCGTCGGCGATCCGATCCGCGCCCTGCTCGAGCCGGACACTGCCGTCCCCTTCGTGGGCGACGTGGCCGTGGTCGGCGAGAAGCTCATCACCCGCCATCCCTCCTTCGGCTGGACCCAGAACGCCTCCCTGCTCTTCAACGCCATCTCCGGCGCCCCCGAGGGCACCTTCGTGCCCAAAGACGAGACCGGCAAGCCCGTCAACTACTGGACTCTCGTATACGGAGAGATGGTGGCCGGGCTGGACCGGCGGCTGTACGTACACGCCGATGAGAACCTGCAGCGCTTCGCCGCGTCCAGCGAGGCAGTTCCCTTCCGTGCCGTTGGCAGCCACATGCTGCCGGGCCTGCCCCACGGTCACACTCGCTACGCCGGCCTGTTCGTCACTCCCCGGGGAGACATCTACATCCCCACGTCGAGCGAGCACCGCGGCCTCACCGACATGCGCATCAAGCACCTTGGCGCGGATGGGCGCGCCATCAATGACAGCCTGATCCGCACGCAGTTCGCCCGTCTCGGCGGCCTGGCCGTGGACCGCAAAGGCAACGTGTACCTGGGCGCGCAGGTGGTGCCCACCGGCGAGCGCATCCCCGAGTGGTTCAGCGGGAAGCTCCCCGAGGACACTGAGTACGGTCACCCCGGCCTGGCCTACACGCAGGCCGGCGCCATCCTCAAGTTCCCTCCCGCCGGCGGCGAGATCATCGCGGATCCCCAGGGCGAGTACTCCGCCTACTGCCAGTGGAAGGGGAGCGGGACGGTCAGCGTGCGCGGCGCGGAGTGGACGCGCCGTCTGGGGCTGCTGCCTGCCACGCACGAGATAGGCTGCTACTGCGAGACGACGCGGTTCGACATCGACCCCTACGACCGCCTCTTCGTGCCGGACGTCTTCCGTTTCTCCGTCCGCGTGCTCGACACCGAGGGCAACGAGCTGACGCACTTCGGCGCCTACGGCAACATGGACAGCCGCGGCCCCGACAGCCCCGTCCCCACGCCGGAGATCGCCTTCGGCTGGCCCCTCTCAGTCGAGTGCGCCAACGACCGCGCCTACGTAGCCGACCTCGTCAACCGCCGCGTCGTCGCAGTGCGCTTCGAGTATGCCGCAACGGCCGAGTGTCCCCTGCCGGAGGGCCCTTGACCACTCGCCTCCTGACGCATAGTACCCACCCGCAATGACATCCGGCTCGGCATGCACATCGGGTTCTGGGTGATGGCCTTCTCGAACCGCACCCCCTCCGCGGCCAGCCGATCCAGCCCCGGCGTCTTCACATCCGGGTGCCCCTTGTGCCCGACCACCTTGGCGTTGTGTTGATCGGAGAGAATGAACAGAACATTCGGTGTGCCAGCCACCACTCACTCCTGTTGGGGGCACTCAACTAGCCGGATACGTTCTCCAGGAACACGACGAACATCCTCCCACCCAGTCCGTTCTCCTTCCGCGCAGCCCACGGCTTCGCGATGACGTCCGGCCGCCCATCCCCCGTCATGTCGCCCACAACGGCCTCGTGCCCGCCCAGATTCGCGTCCAGGATCACGTGTTCTCGCCACTCCAGGCCCGCTCCGTCGATGTTCTCCCAGATGTACCACCGCGGCTCGCCCTCCCCGCCCACGGCCTCCATCTCGCAGGAGAGGATGTCGAGATCGCCATCCCCGTCCAGGTCGCCCACGTGCAGCGAATGGTACGCGCCGCGCCGCACACCATCGCCAAGCGGCACATCATGCCTCCGCCACGATCGTCCGCGACCGTCGGCGTTCTCCATCCACCACACCTTGCCGCCGGGGATCTCGGCGTCGGTGAAGACGACATCGTTCCGGCCGTCTCCGTTCATGTCGCAGACGAAGCTCCTCGTGGCGTCGAAGGCGAAGGACGGCCGGAAATCAGGAGGCGGAGGCGTATTGGGGCCGATGTCGTGCTGGACCCACTCCGTGCCGTCGCCCTTGAGGTTCTCGAACCAGACGTTGGTGCGGACGATGTCGAGATCGCCATCGCCGTCGAGGTCGCCGACGGAGAGCCCCGCGTGGACGGCCGGGCCGATGTCCTGGCGCGGCCAGGGCTTCGTGGGGTCGTCGGGGATGCGGTACCAGCGGACGTTGTTGCGGTCGGACATGGTGAGGACCTCGAGCCGTCCGTCGCCATCTATGTCGGCGGGGACGATGTCGTGGACGGCGCGGAGGTCAGGGTCGAAGACGAAGCGCTCGAAGGGGCGGTCGAGGGCCTGAGAGTTGCGGTACCAGGCGCCGCCGGTGACGAAGTCGGTATGCCCGTCGGCGTCCACATCGATGGCGCAGCCGCCGACGTCGGAGGGTGAGCTCGGGCCGAGCAGGTGTCGGCTCCAGCGGTCCGGGGCGTGGCGCTTGTACCAGTAGATGTCGCCGCCCCGCCGGCCCATGATGAACTCCGGCCGCCCGTCGCCATCCACATCGGCCAGGGCCGTCTGCCCCCAGCCACGGCCCGACAGGTCGGTGTCAATGACGTGATGCCTGAATGTGAACTTCATGGGCTGGGACTCTCCCGGGGAATGAGGATTGAGCGCGAGGACAGCGAGTACGGCCACGAGGCGTGTTGGCTTCACCTGCGACTCCCCCTGTCAGCAGGAGAGCCTTCGACGCCGGCACGGGATTGCCTTGGTCAGCGGGCCGAGGTGCGGGCCGCGGAGCCGGGCTCCAAGAGGTCGGCGGCGGCGTGGATCTTGGGGATCACACCCACGCCGAAGGGGCAGCGGTCCGTGCAGACGCCGCACGGCCGCCCGGGGTTGGTGTGACCCGATCCGATGGTGATGGTTCTGTGCGCTCGCGGAGCAGCGCAAGTCCGGTCAGAGGTGTCGCTGGAGTCCGAGCAGGCAGACGTCGCACTCGATGCCGTAGACCCGGGCGATTATGTCGGCCAGGGGATGGACGACGTCTCTCAGTTCCTCCCCGACCTCCGAAAGAACGACGGCCTTGGGTCGAACGGCCTCGATCGCCTTGCAGACGCCATGAACGCATAGGTGGTCCTTGGAGGACGCGTCTGGCTGTCGGCTGAAGGCGACCGCCACCTCATCGCGGCTCGCTGAGCTGAGGTGGGCCACGAGGGTCACGTCCTTGCCGCGGAACCTGCGGTATGCGGCCTCGACCCGCTCGTCCCACCCAGTGTCGCTAGTGATGATCAGATAGGCCGGTCTGGCGCGCCTCATCCTGAAGGCCAGCCCGACTGCGCCTCGGCGTTTGCGCCATACCTTGTGCTTGGCGGGGAGGGCTCTGACGGAGACGGCGGCGTTGAGGCTGTACCACGGCGTCGCGTTGGGACTCAGGCGCCTCGGCCGTGCGATGTACTCCGAACTGTCTATGATGGGCCTGAACATGCGTAGGGTCTGCTCGTCGGCGAGCAAGCGCACTTGCGAGGGAGCGCTCCCCTCGCGCCTCTCGCGCTCATGCCGTTGGTGCAGCAGCGAGAGCAGCGCCGGCAGGTCGGCGAAGTGGTCGTCGTGGAAGTGAGTCACCAGGATGCAGTCCACGTCGTGGACGGAGCGGCCTCGGGCGAAGAAGTTGTCCAGGAAATGGTGGCCGGGATCTACGACACACCCGGAACCGCCCAAGGCGGCGAAGTAGCCGCCACCCAGGCTCTCGGGATCGGCGGAAGTGAGCAGAGGCGAGAAGGACGAGTAGTGCTTGAGGAACTCGATGAAGAAATCCTCGTTGATGAAGGTGCGTCCTCGCCGGAGGCTGTCTGCCAGCTCTCGCTTGGCGGCGAATGCCCTTTCGCCATGGCTTCGGCCGGTCCCCGCGCCGCCGAAGTAGAACGCCCTGAGGACGTCCTCGGCTCTGTGCGTGCCCATGGCAACACGCTGGCCCTCGAGCAGATCGGCCAGGGCGGGATCGCCCCGGCCCGCAGCCCTTGCGAGTAGGGACAGAATCTCGTTGCGGCGTTCGTCGTCGAACTCGTGGGAGTCGTCACCGAAGAGCAAGGGACCGAGCAGATCGCGCGCCCGGGTGGCGCACTCGGCGGCGTCGCGCTGCTGCATATCCGCGCACTCGACGAGCGCCCGGCCAAGGAAGAGGTCGCGGGCCGGGGAGCTGCGAAAGCGATCCAACCACTCGACCGCCGCTCGCGCGGCATGGCGTCGAATCAGCAGCTCGGCCTTCTCCAGATCCCCCTTCGTAGCCCGTCTGCGTCGTGTGGGCCGTGGGCGTTCCACTGTGCCCCTTCCCCCAGATGTGCGGGATACGGTCGCAGCTACGCCGAAGCGTCGCCCTCGGCCGTCTGCTCGCCGAGCCTCTCGAGGGCCTCGTCGATCGCCCGAATCAGATCGTCCTTGTCCCAGCAACCCGCACGGATCAGCTCTCTAGGGTCTTCGGTCTCATCCAGCAGCCTGCGGTCCGCGAGCAGCCGTTGGGCGAATAGCGCCTTGCGGCCCTCGAGGACCTCGGAGCGCACTGCGTAGTCAGAGCGCACAAAGGCATAGAGCACCCGGACGCGCGTCCGGATGTGTGTCCAAGGGTCGGCTTCCTGATCGGGTGCCAGCAGCATGTCCAGCAGTCGCTGTCGGTCGTCCTGGCTGCATTGCGTCAGGTACTCCCAGAGGATACCGAACGAGATACGGTGGATGGTGGGATAGTCTCTCGGGTCCATAGCGACGCCCCAGAGCACGGCATCGATGCCGACGCGTACGTCGGGCCGATCCAGGTCTTCCGGGGTATGGTCCCGGCACTCGAGGTCCAGAGGGAGGCAGAAGATCGGAGGTGCGCTCGTGCAGGTGATCGCCTGCCAGGTCTCGCGTGACAGCAGGATTGCCTTCGTTTGGGCGAGGGTCGAGGCAACGTAGGTCGGCAGATCCGTCTGTTGCTCATCGACAGGCTCGCGCAGTGCGTACTTGGCGGAGTTGAGCCGAATAGTCAGGAGTGTCTCAGGGGACAGCACGCGAAGCGGAGGGGTGATGTCATTCGAGTGGCGGTCCCCGATCATTGCGTACTTCATGGTGGTGTCTGGTTCACGCGGATCGATCAGGGCGCCGAAGTCCTTGAGAACGTCAAGAGGGAACAGTGGTTTGCGGAGGATCGACCGCACGACGGCGGCATAGAAGGAGATGCCGCCCTTCCTTGCCATGCGAGATAGCACCTTGTCGATGAGCTTCGCGGCCTCACGGCATTGCTTCAGGAAGCGCCGCTCGCAATCCAGCTGGGCGATCCGGTCGAGCAGCTCGTCCCGGCTCTCCCCAATCGCCCTGCGTGCGATCGCAGGTAGCTCGCCAACACGGCTCTGGGCAGGCTTCTCGGCCAGCCGCAACTCCACCTCGATGTCGTCCCAGATGGCTCCCATTTCGCGCAGCCTCTCGCGACACTGCTGTAGCTTTGTCAGGACTTCCGTCAAGCGGCCCTGCACCTTCCCGGTCTCCTCGGCCAGACGCCTTCTCTCCCTGACAGGCTCGGCTGCGTCGCCGGTGGTCAGCACGTGCTGATGGTCGAAGAACTCGTCTAACCCACTGCGTTGCAGCTTCATCCACTGAGTCTCCGGCTCGCCCTCGGATACCACGTAGAGTTCGAAGGCTGCAGTGCCCTTCAGTGACAGCAGGAAGTCCCTCGCCTCCTTGAAGGGACGCATGCTGGCGCGCTGGAACGCTGCGCGTGCTTCCGCAATCTCGCTCTGGTGTTCGCCCATGGCTTCGCGATAGTGCTGCGTCAACTCTGTTGGCCACTGCGCCTCCGCCAAGGCATCCCGCACGTCTGCGGCGGATGGGCTGCTCGCCAGTGTGCGCCACAGACTGCGGACCGCGTCGCGCAAGTACCCATTGGCTGGATCGGTCAAGACAAGATACGTGGCGTACCATCCGGGCAGGTTCCACTGCTGGCGGAAATCGCCGAGACCTAGTTCGCGGTAGATGGGCCAGGGCTCATATACGTATTCGCCAAAGAAGCGGATCGCCTCGGCCAGCGTGTCGAATGTGCCGGGCGGTGGGAGTTCATGTTCGCCCAGCGTCTGGAGGGCGAATTCCAGCCCGCGGCGTCTTTGCTCCGTGGAATCAATGAGGGTGCCGTCGAGGTCGATGAGCACGGCCGCAACGCGGACCTCGGAGCTACGGGACGCCTTTGGGCATTGCCCCGGGCATGAGGGATCGCGGCAGAGCGGTAGGTCGGCGCACGTCAGCCCATCTTGCTTGCGGCGGAAGGCTGCGAGTCCGGCCACATCGTTGAGGTGGACGTCGTCCACCTTCATCTCCTTGGAGCCATGTGGGCGGATGAAGAACACCTGGTGCTCGCCACGGAACTTCTCGGTACCCGCGCGGATCAGATCGGGGCGACGCGACAGCCCTGCGAGCCCTTCGACAAGGTCGTCATGGCTAGCCCTCCGGGTGCTGACCTGAGCCCTTGCCATCAGGATCCCGAATTTGATGAACTCCCGCCAGATGCGTCGCACGTCTGCCGGTTTGTCGGGTGGCCGCCAGTGGCTGATCAGGTGCTCTCTCAGGTCTTGTGGGATGGGCAGTTCCGGATCTTCGATGGCCTCGTAGAGGCTAGAAGCGAGAATTACGCCGGCCTTGAAGTACTCAGGGACATCCTCGCGGGCGAAGGGGATTCCGCGGGCGGGTTGCGGGTCCGACGAGCCCGGGAGTATGCAAGTGATGGCCGGTCTGTCCTTGCCCTGCTTGCGATGCGGATACTGGACGAGTATCACATTCCGGTCGCGGCAGAACCGCTCCAGGGCTCGCCGTGCACGGCTGCCCACCAGTTGCTGAGCCCGCGTCGGCCGGCTGAAGATGACGAGACGGTCGAACGGCGCCTCCTCGACGGCGGTGGCGATCTGCTTGAGCAGCCGCAAGCCTGTACGGGCCGTGTCCAAGAAGAGCGTGCGGCGGGCCCCGTGCCTCATGTTCCGTACCAGGAGCTTGTACAGCGCGTCGGCGTTCGGCGTGTGCAGGGATGCAAGATAGACAGTGCGTGCGGCCTGAATGGTCTCGATGGCCTGGGGCATTCGTTCGATGTCCTCGACACTCAGCTCACCCTCCTCGATCGGCTCTCGAGCAAGTGGACGGTCCTCAGCGGCCTTCCAGATGGCGCCACGCGGCTCGCCATTGCGAACTTCCACGAAGTCGAGAGCTGGCCGCGGACGGGTGCCTGGCGGGGCCCAGCGCTGGTACTCGTTCTCCAGCAGCAAGCGACCCAAGTTGCCCGTCTTCGTCATCAGGTGGACGCCCAGTGTGCCGTCGTAGTCGTTTGCGACTCGACGGAGCGCGCAGGCGACCCTGGCGGCGCGGCCGCCGACGGCGTACATCTGCCCACGGGCACGGCGGACATTGTATGCCCGGGTATCGAGGAGGAGATTGGGCAGCAGAACGATGTCGATGGGGATGCCCTGTCCGGTCGGTGCACCGGTGTGCCGGTCGGCAGTAGGCTCCTCGATGCGATCAGGGATGTACTTGAGACACTCCAGTTGCAGGAGAATCATGTCCGGGGACATTGGGGCAGCTCTCTCCTCTGTCTACGTTGGCGCGACGCGGGGCGGCGGGCCAAATCTCGCGTCCCGAGCGGCTCTATCTGGTTCCTCCGCCCCCGGCCGACGGCTCCACCTGGCGCAGGGGGTGAGCCGGCACGCGGCTGCTTCCGGATCTGCGCCCCTCGTCTGTCCCTGTACGCTAGTGCTCACACTTGGCCGTCAATGTGGGTCGGCTGACGTTGTATTCTTCCCACATAGATCATTCTCCTCCCTCGGTAGTAGACATTTTTCGGGAATCACGTTGCCCAGGGGAGGAGTGGAGTCGGACATGCGAGGAAACGAGGGAGGTCGGGAGCCAGGTGTGGAGTGCCGTGAGGGTCGCGCGTTGGCGAGTGGTGCCGGGGGGAAGTCAATATCGTCAGGTCTGACCCCCGATGGGCTCGAAAAGGGTGGCGGCGGCGTGGATCTTGGGGATCACATCCACGCCGAAGGGGCAGCGGTCCGTGCAGTCGCCGCATTCGGTGCACGCTGAGGCCGGGGCCGGGAGGGACTCGTACGCCGTGATGAGGTCGGGTGATGGGTCGGGGCCGGCGGTCTCGAGGAGGCGGATGGTGCGGCCGATGTCTATGTCGGCCGGGCAGGGGAGGCAGTGGTTGCAGTACACGCACTCGCCCTCGCGGTACTCCTCGAAGGCGGAGATGACCGAGGAGAAGTCCCTCTGCTCGTCGGTCGCGGTGAGGTAGCTGAAGGTCGCATCGAGCTCGGTGAGGCTGGATGGGCCGGGAACGGTGGTGCAGACTGCGATCTGGGAGAGGGCGTAGCTGAGGCACTGGGGCGGCGTTACGGGAGCGGAGACGGTCTTCTCGGTGCCCTCCCAGCCCGACTGGACGCTCTGGAGATCAATGGTCTCCTGCAGCAGCTTGCCGCCGGCGTATACCTTCATGGCCACCAGGGCCACGTCGTGCCGGGCGCAGGTGGCGAGGAACTCCTTGCGCTCGGGCATGGCGTTGCCGGCGAGGTTGATGGGGAACATGAGCACATCGATGAGACCGCTCTCGATGGCCTTCAGAGCGATGGGGACCTTGTGGGTGCTGAAGCCGATGAGGCGGGCCTTCCCCTCGCGCTGGAGACGCTGGGCGACGGTGGCCATGTCGTCGAAGTGCTGGTCGAAGTCGTCCTCGGCGTCGAACCAGTGGAGCATGCAGACGCCGATGTGATCCGTGCGGAGCCGGCGGAGCAGGTCGTGGAAGTACTCCTCGCACTCGTCGTTGCCGCGGATCCTGCTGTGCTTGCCGTCGCGCACGCCAGCGCCGAGGTGGCCGGCGAATAGGACCTGGCCCCATCGGCCCTCGAGGGCGTCCCCGAAGCGGTCGCGCGTCTCCGCATCGCCGTAGAACATGTCCATGTAGTTGACGCCGCGATCGAGGGCCTCGCGGGTGACGGAGATGGTGGTCTCGCGGGGGACATCCTTGAGGTATTCGGTGCCGAGGCCGATTTCGCCGACATCGAGGCCGGCTCTGCCGAGCCTCCGGTAACGCATGTTCGGATGGGGGCTCACGCTGGTCGTCACTTGAGGCGCTCCATCATCGAGAGGAGGCTCCGGACGATCTTGGTGGAGGCCTGGACCTCGACGACGTTGGTGCCGAGCCATGTCTCGTAGCCGCCGAGCTTGTGGTGGCGGGGCGTTGGGAGGTAGCCGTAGGAGCCGTTGGCGTGCGAGATGGTGAAGGTCTGGCCGAGGGGGCCCTTCTCCTTGAGCTCGAGCCCGATCTCGGCGAAGACCTCGAAGGGGATGGCGGTGATGGCGAGGTCGCCGATGCGGAAGGCCTGCAGGATCACGGAGACCTCGTCGGGCGACTCCGCGACCTGGAGGACGCGGTCGGCGTACACCTTCTCTCGCGAGTGGTAGGGCTCGGCGTCGTCGGGCTTCTCCTTGATCTTGCGCATGTAGGCGAGCAGCTCATCGGTGGGCTTGCGGACGGCGAGCGTGAGCTCCTCCTGCGCGGCGCCCAGCTCCACGGAGGTGCTGAACTCCACATTCTCGTGGGCCTCGTGGACGTCCCTGGCGACGAGGTGAGCGACCTCGCGCATCTTCTCGTACGGCGCGCGGCGCTCCCCCTTGCGGGTGAAGTCGATGTTGTTGATGTCGCCGCTGGTGCCGTTGGACATGATGCCGACGAAGGGCGGCTCGAGGCGGTCGGCGCCGAGAATCTGCTTGATGCGATCGGCGAACATTGCGAAGTAGTCCGCGGAGACATGGCCGCGGCCCACGCCGCCGACGTAGTGGAGCCCGTAGTTGGCCAGCAGGGCGATGGGGCGGCCGTCGGTGGACTGGACGGACAGGAAAGCGACCTCCGGATCGGTCGGGCCGGCGGGCTCGAGCAGGTTCGGGTTGCCGCGGCCCGGGTTCATGCGCACCTTGTCCTCGCCGCCGAAGGGATTCCGGAGGTGAGGCCCCGGCTTCATGTACCAGCGGCGGTTGAACACCTGCGTGGGCTCCTCAGCGGAGCCCCAGCCAATGCGCGCAGGCTCCAGGTTGTTGAGGGCGCAGCGGACGCCGTCGGCGATGCGGGTCGCGATGAACTGCTGGTAGTCGGTGAGCTTTTCGGAGTAGACGAGACGATTTGGCCCCCGGGCGCTGACGGCGGAGTGCGTGTGGGTGCCGGAGATCATGATGTGGTCCGTGGGGATGCCGATCGCTTCCTCAATGAGGCGCTTGGCCGCGTCGCACACCTCCCGCGGGAGACCGAGGTTGTCGCAGACGACGAACACGAGCCGGGTCGTCCCGTCGTCGAGCACGAGGCACCGGGCATGGAGCTCGTCGTGGATGTGAGCGGCCTTGATGGGCCGCCAGCCGCCGATGATAGGGCCACCGAGGGGCGGGGTGATGTTGCTGGTGGCTGCGCCGGCGCGGAGGACGCGCTCGGGCTCCCGTTTGGCCTCCTGGCCGGAGCTGGATCCGCCCGTCAGCATGGCAAAGCAGCAGAAGGCAGGGGGACAGAGCACTCCGGCCTGGATGCGACGTGGTCGGCGGTTCATTGGTGGTCCTCCGGTAAGGCGTAGCGGCGCACGAAGTTCTCGGGGAATGCTCCCGTCATTTCGACCCATTCGCCGGGCTCCTCCCCGCGGCCGTCCTCGAACAGGAGCGTGCCGCGGTAGCCGAGGCGTCTGAGGCCAGCGAGTATCTCGCCCCATTCCACGGTCCCATTGGGATGCATAGGAGGGTGATGGTCCGCGTGCTTCTCGACGTCGAAGGTCTCGTGCAGGTGCAGGTGGACGGCGCGCCCGCCGCACTGGGCGAGGGTGCGACGCGCGCCGGCCTTCGTCGTGAAGGGATTCGCGCCCTCCTCATCTCTCACGTGCCCGATGTCGAGCGTCAGGCCGAAGCGCTCGGAGGCGATGGCGTCCACGATGGGCAGATAGCGCTCGATGGGGCTGACCATGTTCTCGGTGGTTAGCCTCATACCGAGATCGTCGGTTGCATCCAGTAGCTCCGTCACGGTTCGCTCGGCGGTCTCGTTCCAGCCGAAGTGCGCCACGAGGGTCGAGGCGCCAATCCGCTCGGCGAAGCGTATGGTGTGCAGCGTCTCGTCCATGGCCTGCGCCCGGATGGTCTCGTCCTCGGATTTGAGTTCCAGCTCGAGGCTGGCGTGGACGGCGACGATCTCGATGCCCTGGCTCTGGCACTCGCCCACGACTTCGTCCCCCTGCCGACGGTCCTCGAAGTCGAACGATCCCTGCTTGACGAGCAGCTCGATGCGGCGGATGCCCTGCTCTCGTATGGCGGCCATCTCAGCGGCGCCGAGGCGGCGTTTCTGGTAGATGGCTGTTGAGATGCCGAGACGGTCGCGGATGTCTTCGGCGGTCCAGGTGGCAGTTGCTGTGTTGGGCGTGGGCCTCATGGCGCCATTCCGGGCCCGGCAGCGTCTGCCCTATCCGAAGCAGAGCAGGCGGCCGTCTCGCAGGGCGACGATGATGCGGCCGTCGGCATCGACGGCCATTCCCCATCGGACGGGCGGGGCCGGCAGGGGCTGCTGCCAGATCGTCTTGCCGCCGATCGAGGTCAGGGCGACGAGGCTCCAGGCATTGGCGCTCCCCTCGCCGGGCCCGCGGAACAGCAGGTCCGCGTTTGAGGTCTGCACGATCGCCTCTGTCCACTCGGCAGACTTATCGTACACAGGGGAATCCGGCGGCGAGTAAAGCGGCTGGCCGCTGACCTGGACGCCCTGGTCGGTGATGCGGAGCTCGCGCCCGCGCGGGCGATCGGTGCCCACGAAGGAGGGCGGATCGTTGAGGCACTCGCCGGCGGCAAGGCCGAAGGCCGCCGGCGAGACCGCATTGCCGCCGGCGAGGTAGAGCTTCCCGTCATGGAGCAGGAGCTCTCCCTGGCAGGCCACGCCGCGGCGGGAGAATGCGTCCAGGTGGCCGCAGGTATTGTTCTGCCATTTGATCTCGCCAGTCGCGGCGTCGAGCGCGTAGACGTGCGTACCGTCGTAGTCAGTGATGCCGGCCGCGAAATAGGCGACGCCGGCATCAACGAGCACTCCGCTGCCGACGGGCCAGGTCGAGAGCAGGGAGTCATAGACCGGCATCCGCCGCTCGACGGGCGCGGCGCGGAACCGCCACAGCAGCCTACCAGTGGCCGCCTCGAAGGCATAGGCCCAGCCGTCGCCGGAGCCGACGAATGCTCGGCCATCGGCGATCGATGGCGGGTAGCGTATGGCGCCGCCGGTGTAAGCGCGCCAGCGTTGCTTGCCCGTCGCTGTATCAAGAGCGTGGACGATGCCGTCGCACCCGCCGAGGAACACCAGGCCGCCGACGGCGACGGGCGCGGTTGGCTCCAGCTTGCTCCCAGGGCTGGCGGTCCAGAGCGGGTGAATCTCGCTGGGGACGATCGCGTGCGTCTGCGCGCTGCGGCCATTATCGGCGCGGTAGGTGGGCCAGTCGGGAGGTGATTGCTCGAGCTTGGCGATGCGCCTGGGGTCACCGGGGGCCATCTCGAGGCGCTCGCGGCCGGGGGTCTGCTTGTCGAACTCGAACCCTCCTGCGGGCGCGAGGGTGATAGCGCCGAACATCTGCAGGTTGCAGTCGCAGACCCACGGCACCCAGTACAGGTGGCCGTTGGCGGGGACGACCCCGATGTGGCACGACGGCCGCATCGGGGAGATCCACTGGAGCCTGCCGCCGGGCAAGTCGAGGCGCACGGAGCCGCCGCTGGCCCGGAAGAGAATGCCATCGGCCAGGCCGACGGAGCGGGTGCACGCGCGGCGCGACACGTCGTAGCTGGCCAGGATCGCCCCAGTGAGGGGGTCGAGCTTCTTGGTGAACCCCTCGCTCTTCTGCGGGCCGATGGTGTAGAGGCCATCGTCGCGGATGACGATGTGGAGGTCCTTGCGCGGGTACGTCCAGAGCACGCGGCCGTCGGCGGCGGAGAGCGCCGTGAGCCACTCCACCTGCGGGCCGACGATGTAGAGCCCCTCATCGGTGCACTTCATGTACACGGTGCTCTTCCAGCCGCCAATGTACCCGTGCCCGGGGCGATAGGGGCCGATGGCCTTGAAGATGTCCGGGTCCTTGTCGGCGGTGCGGCGCCAGACGACGTTCCCATTCCCCGAGTCAAGCGCCGCGATGTATCGCCCGAAGCCGCCGATGAAGATGCGGCCGTTCTTCATGCAGAGCGCCCGGCTGTCGATGGTCTGCCGCTCCCGGTGATGCCAGAGGACCTTCTTGGTCCCCGGGTCGATGGCAAGCAGAACGTTGGCCATGCCCCAGGTGTACTCGGGCTGGTTGTAGACATCGGAGATACCGTTCCACGGCCAACCGTGCCTGGTGGCCCGCCAGCGGGCGGTCGTATCGAGTGCGTCCGCCTTCCCCACCAGGGCGTAGAGCACGCCATCGTCCAGCGCCATCCACTTCCAGAATGTGCCGCCCGTCATGTCCGCTGGGGCGGTGATCTCGTCCTTGAGCTTGCCCGTGGCGGCGTCCAGGAGCTTGCAGGACTTCTCGTCGGCGAGATAGAGCGTGTCGGGCGTGGCGATCATCGTGCTGCGATCGACCATGATGCCCGGGGTCAGGGGGCGCCTCCACAGGACTGTGCCGTTGTAGCCGTTCATGGCGATGAGCGTGTTCAGCCAGCGCTCCTCGCGCTTGTGCCAGGCGACGTGCCCGAAGGCCATGAAGATGCGCCCGGCCGAGGCGACGGTAGCCTGGGGCGCGGGCGCGTAGCGCGGCTCGGCGATGAACTGGGTGATGTAGGGGGCACGGGCGAGGCGGTCTTCGGAGTTCGGGTTGTTGTCCGGGCCGTGGTAGTGGTGGCTCCAGTCGTCCATTCCCTCGGGAATCGGTCTCACCAGTTCCGCCTGGCCCTGGACGGCCTTGCCGCCGGGGCGGAGCACCCGGAGGACCTCGCCTCTCGGAGGATTCACGGAGCGGTCCACGTCCACGACGGCATCGGCAATACTGTCCGCCAGGCCAATGCGCGTCCTCTCGCCTTTGGCGACGAAGATGCGCGTGCCGTACAGGCCGGCCCCATCCGCGGCCCGGGCCGCCGCCTGGACGTCGTCCGCCCGTGCCAGTTGCACGTACAGCGTCAGGTCGCTGCTTCGGGCGAGGTCGATGGCGAGTTCGCAGCGCTCATCGCCGAGGAGGGCGCAGATGCCGCGCGTCACGCCCATCTTGTCCAGGATGGCCCGTGCGTCGTCGGCCGCGACCGCCCGCGACGACGCGGCCGTGATAGACGCAGAGAGAATGGCAATGGCGACCAATGGCCTGGGCATGACGGTTTTCCTCACTTCGCCGGTTCTGTCTTCAGCGGATAGCAAGACATTCGTCTCGGTCGGTCGGTGGTCCTCTGCTCATGGAGGAGAAGGAGACGGTCACGGCCAAAACGGAGCATGACGCGTGGCATCGGGTCCGCACGCAGAGGAGCGCTGCACATGACACGATATACTCGCTTGCTGGTTGTGGTTTTGGAGTTGGCCGTCTGGTGGGCTCCGGCGGCGACGGCGGAAGTCGTCCTCGTTGAGGATGGGGAGCCGACGGCGGCCATTGTGGTGTCCGCGGACGCGGAGGAGGATGAGCAGTTGGCCGCGCGGGAGATTCAGCAGCATCTGCGGTTGATGTCTGGGGCCGAGGTGCCCATCCCGATCGGCGAGGCCGGTGGGGACGTGACGCCCGTGCTGGTTGGGGCGGCCCTCGTGCCGGATGCGGAGCAGGTCATACGGGAGCATGGAGACGATCCGGCGTCGCTGATGGTGCGGGTGACGAACGATGCGGTGCATGTCGCGGGCCTCTCGCCCGAGGGCACGCTCTTCGCCGCGTACGAGCTGCTGGAGCAGCTCGGGTGCCGGTGGTATGCGCCGGGGACGTGGGGCGCCGTCGTGCCGACGGCGCAGACCATTTCACTGGCGCCGGGGGAGACGGTGCGGGTCCCGTCGTTCCAGGGCCGGCATCTGCAGGCGGTGTCGCAGGATATGCCGTGGTACCGGCGCGTGCGGCTGGGTGGGCCGCGGTTCCCGGCGGCGCACGGACTGAAGATCAAAGCCGACGTTGAGCAGGAGCCGGAGCTGTTCTCGCTCGTGAATGGCGAGCGAGTGGCGCGCCAGTGGTGCACATCGAACCCGGAGGTAGTGCGGCGCACGGCGGAGAGGGTGAAGGAGTACTTCCGCGCCAATCCGGACGCGCCATGGATAGGCCTCGGGCCCAACGATGGGCGCGGATTCTGTGAGTGCGACAACTGCCGCGCGCTCGACGCGGGCGATTGGGACCCCTTCGGCGAGGAGATATCGGTCACGGACCGGTACATGCGGTTCTTCAGCGAGGTGCTGCACGAGGTCCACAAGGAGTTCCCCGGCAAGAAGATCGGGTTCTACAGCTACTCGGTATACATGCGGCCGCCGCTGCGGGAGAAGCCGGACCCGCACATCGTGCCGGCCTTCGCGCCGATCACCCTGTGCCGCGTGCATGGGATGAACAACCCGGTGTGCCCTGAGCGATCGTACTACGGGTCGCTGATGGAGGCCTGGGGGAAGATCGTGCCGGAGATCTATGAGCGCGGATACTACTTCAACCTGGCGTGCCCGGGCTTCCCATTCTCGAAGGTGCACGCGGTACGGGAAGAGACGCCCTTCGCGCACCGGGCCGGGGTGAAGGGCTGGCGGGTGGAATGCATTCCAGCATGGGGCAGCCATACGCCGACGCTGTACGTGGCCGCGCGGCTGATGTGGGACGCCGAGGCCGACGTGGACGCGCTGCTCAACGACTTCTACGCCAAGTTCTTCGGGTCGGCCGCGGTGCCGATGAAGCGGTATCTCGACCGGATGGACGCGGCGCTGCGGGACGGCGATTTCCACACGGGCTGCAGCTACAACATGCCGGATTTCTACTCGCCGGAGATCATGAAGGCAGGCAAGCGCGACCTCACGCAGGCGGCGCGCCTGGCGCGGGGGACCGGCTACGGGGAACGCGTGGCCGGGTTCCGCCTGACGTACGATTACCTGGCGGCCTTCATCGAGATGCTCGAGCAGCGGAACGCATTCCGCTGGGAGCAGGCGAAGGCGGCGATGGACGAGATGCTGGCGCTGCAGGAGGTGGCGGTCGCGCACGACCCGCCGCTGCTGAGCCCGAGGGCGGCCCCAAACTACATGCGGCGGTTCTGGTCGGGGCCGACGGAGGAGGGCTACGAGCGGACGACCGGGGCGAGCGAATTGGTGGCCGGGCTGCCGGATGAATGGGCCGTGTATCTGGATCCCAATGGAGTCGGGGAGGATCTCGGGCTCTACCGGGCGGCGACGCCGGACGGCAACTGGCTGAGGCTGCGGACGAAGACCGCCTCGTGGAGCGACCAGGGGCTGCGCTACTACAAGGGCGGGGCGTGGTATCGGGCGTCGGTGAGCATCGCCCCGCGCTTCCGGGGGCGGAAGATGATGCTGTGGTTCGGCGGCGCGGACGAGAAGGCGAAGGTGTGGGTCAATGGCGTCCTGCTCGGGGAGAGTCCGGGGAAAGCGTTCAAGCCCTTTGAGCTCGATGCCACGGGCGCTGTCCGTTTCGACGGGGAGAACCAGGTGACGGTGTACGTGATCAATGAGCGGCTGAACGAGCTGGGCACCGGAGGCCTCACCGGGCCGGTGATGTTCTGGGCGCCGGGGGAAGGGCAGTAACGACGGACCGAAACCCGGCAAGTCGGAGGTGAGATGATGCTGGACGAGTGGCAATGTACGGTCTGCGGGCACATTCACAAGGGCGGGGCTCCGCCGACTGACTGTCCCACGTGCGGGGCGCCGTTCACGGCCTTCGAGCGTCGGGAGCTGGACCCCAGCGCGCGGTTCCGGGACGTGGAGATCGCTACGGAGCGCCCTGCCGGATACCGGTACGTGATCATCGGGAACAGCGCCGCGGGTCGGTCGGCCGCGCGAGCCATCCAGGCGCTGCATGCCGATGGGCAGATAACGGTCATCTCGGACGACCCGGCGCCCTTCTACATGCGGCCGCTGCTGCCGGATCTCATCGGCGGGGCGGATCGGACCCGCGTGTTCGGCGTCGCGAGCGACTACGATGAGACGAGTATCGAGATGATGCTCGGGGAGACCGCGAGGGAGCTGGACGCCGCGAGCAAACAGGTGCTGTGCGAGAGCGGGACGGCCGTGCCCTTCGACGCGCTGCTGCTGGCCACGGGCTCGTCGCCGGTGCAGATTCCCTGGCCGGGCTCGGAGGCCGAGGGCATCGCGTACCTGCGGACGCTGGCGGACGCGGAGCAGGTCATGGCTCTGGCTCGAGGGGCGAAGCACGCGGTCGTCGTGGGCGGGGGATTCCTCGGGTTGGAGTTCGTCCGGGCATTCGCAGCTCTGGGCCTCAAGGTCACGCAGTTGATTCGAGACGAGCATGTGGGATCCCCGGCTCTCGATGGGCGGGCCGCGGGGCTGATCCAAGAAGCGCTCGAGGACGCTGGCGTGACCGTGGCGCTGGAAGAGCAAGTGGAGAGCTTCGAGTCGGAGAACGGGCGCGTCTCCGGCGTAAGGACGTCGCAGGGCCGCACGATCGAGTGCGCACTGGTGGGCGTGGCCGTGGGAGCGCGGGCGCGGCTGGAGCTTGCCGAGGGGACCGGACTGGAGATCGGCCGCGGCGTGATCGTGGACGGGCGACTGCAGAGCTCGATCCCGGACGTCTATGCGGCCGGCGATGTGGCTCAGGCGTCGGATGTTGCGTGGGGCGAGCAGCGGGTGAACACGTCGTGGCGGAACGCGCGGGAGCAGGGCGAGGCGGCGGGCATTGCGATGGCGGGCGGCGCCGTGGATTACCCGGGCGCGCTGCCCTCGAACTACCAACAGGCGGCCGGGCTGGCGTTCTGCGTACTCGGGATTGCCACTCCCCCGGACGAGGACAGCTACGATACGCGGTGGGACATGGACGAGGCTGGACGCACGTACCTCAAGACCGTCGAGCGGGACGGCATTCTCGTCGGGGCCACGCTCGTCGGGGATCTCACCCAGGCGGCTGCCTTCGAGCGCGGGATTCGCGAGAGAACGTCCGCGGCCGACGCGATGGAGGCCCCCGCCCCGGCACCCGCTGCAGTGCCACCCCAACGCGTCGAGCCAGTCATAGAAAGGAAGAGCGGGATGCGCAAGATGACCGAAGAGAACATCTCCACGTCGTTCGCCGGCGAGAGCCAGGCGCACATGAAGTACCT
>JASFTE010000003.1:0-26750 GCA_050114035.1 Armatimonadota bacterium
CTCAGTGCCCATCTGCAGCGGGCGAATGCCCAGGCGCGCCAACATCCCCGCAAGCCTCACCAGCGGGAGACCGACCACGTTGAAGTAGCAGCCACGGACCTCCTGGACCAGAAGGGCGCCGCGTCCCTGTATCGCGTAAGCTCCCGCCTTGTCCAGCGGCTCGCCCGTGTCCACGTACGAGCCGATCTCGGCATCGCTGAGCTGGCGGAACTGCACGTGCGTGGCCTCGGACCCCGTGTCCAGCCCCAGCTCGCGCCACCGGTCGGCGCCGACGGACGCATCCGCGACGCTTCCGGCCCGCCCAACGGCCAACCCCGTGTAGACGGTGTGCGCGCGGCCGCTGAGGCGCTGCAGCATCTGGCGCGCCTCGGCCGGGCCCGACGGCTTGCCGAGTATGCGCCCATCGAGACAGACGATAGTGTCGGCGCCGATGAGCACCGCCTCGTGCTCCACGCGCGGCGCCACGCTCGATGCCTTCAACGCCGCCGCGCGCCGCACGTGTTCCGCCGGCCTCCCGTCGACCTGGGCCGGCTCGGGACTGCCGCTGGGAAGCACGTCGAAGGGCAGCCCGATCTGCTCCAGGAGCATGCGCCGCCGTGGCGAGGCCGATGCCAGCACTATGCGTGGCATTCCTTCGCGCCCACGCACACGCAGCCCTCCCCGGTGTGTGAGAACGGCCTCTGATGGAGCAGCACGACCACGCTGCGCATCTTCTCCATCAAGCCGGCAGCGGCGCTGCCGGCGCAGCGCCATATCACAGCCTGCCCGAGCGAAATATGGAGTATGCCAGCCAAAAGCCCATGATCCCGGCCACCAGGAAGCCGACGAGGCCGAGCTTGCTGCCCAGGCCGAAGAACTCCGAGGGCTCCACTTGACTCATCAGTGCCGAGGCCACGAGTATGGCCGACACGACCAGGCTATACGAGATTCGGTTCGCGATGATATCGAGCCTCCCCATGGGCTCCTGGATATCATCGTACTCTATGCGCAGCTTCAGACGGTCGGTCTCGATCTTGGTGAGGATCTGGCCCAGTTGGCGCGGCACCTGGCGGGCGTGGCGCTGGAGGTCCTTGCCCATGCGGAGGAGGTCATCCACCATCTGAGCAAGTGTCCGCGGGCCGATGACCTGATGCACGAGTGGCGCGAGAACATCGCGGAAGTCGAAGTCCGGGCACACCGTGCGGCAGATGCCCTCGGTCAGTACCAGCGTCTTCATCACCCGCGCGAACTCCGATGGCATCCAAACGCCATACTCGAAAACGAGCTCCATGAGCACCTGCACGCTGCGACCGATGGCCATCTCCTCGTGCTCGAGCTGGTGGATCTGGCCGAGAAGCACATCCATCTCGCGCTCGAGCGCGTGTATGTCCGTGTCGGGGCTGACGCTGCCTATGGCCATGAGCTCGTCGCACACGACGCCGGCGTCCTCGTCGAAGATCCCGTCAACCAGGCCAATGAGCCGCTGACGCAGCTCTCGGCCCAGCCAGCCCATGGCGCCAAAATCCACGAAGGCGATGCGCCCGTCGGGCAGGAGAAGCACATTCCCCCCGTGCGGATCGCCGTGGAAGAAGCCGTCCAGGAGGATCTGCCGCAGCACCGTGCGCGCGATGGTCTGGGCCACGTCGGAACGCTCGACGCCGGCGGCATCCACGGCCTCGGCATCCGTGAGCTTCGCGCCGTCGAGGCGCTCGAGGGTCAGGACCCGGTTCGTCGTGAGGCTCCAGTAGACGCGAGGCACGTACACGTTGGACTTTTCCCCGAGGTTGCCGCGCAGCCGATCCGCGTTGTGCCCCTCGCGCGTGTAGGCCAGCTCCTCCCTCAACCCCCGCCCGAACTCGTCCACGAGTTGCACCAACTGAACGCGCGCAGCCCAATCCGCGCGGCCCTCGAGTAGCTGTGCGATCCATCGCAGCACCTGCAGGTCCGTCTCGATCGTCGCGGCAATCCCGGGCCGCTGCACCTTGACGGCGACCGGCTCGCCCGTCTTGAGCCGGCCGTGATGCACCTGACCCAGGGACGCGGCTGCGGCCGGCGCCTCCTCCAGATGCCCGAACAGCTCGTCCGGCTCGGCCCCGAACTCCTCCCGGACGACACGTCGCACATCGCGAAATTCGAAGGGAGGGACGTCGTCCTGGAGCTTCTGCAGCTCGGCGACGACCTCTGGCGGCACCAGGTCGCTGCGGGTGGAGATGGCCTGACCGAGCTTCACGTACGTACCGCCGAGCTCCTCGAGGGCCATCCGAATCCGGATGGCCGGCGCCAGCCCCACGCTCGTGGAGTCCACCTGCACCCCTTCCTGCACCGCGATCGATGGCCGGCGGCCGAGCTGCTCCAACACGTGCCCGAACCCGTACCTCACGGCCACGCGAAACACCTGCGCGAGTCTCCTGGCGACCTGTCTCGTTGGGCGACCCAACCCTAGCATTGTACTTGCCTGCTCCCGACGACATACGCCAACCGCGCATTGGCGGTGGCACCTCAGGCAGTGATCACGCTCACCTCGGCGCCGCAGCCGATGCATCTCCCATCGGAGAGTCCCCGGCACGATGCATCGAAGCCGGTCCGACCGATGAGCACTTCGCCGCACCCCGGGCAATGCGTGTCCTGCCCGTCCCCGAGCAGCATGTTCCCCACGTATACGTACTTCAGCCGTCGCCGGCCGATCTCCAGGGCTCGCCGCAGCGCCTGTTCCGGCGTTGGCGGCGCCGTCATCTGGTAGGCCGGATGATAGCGAGAGAAGTGCACCGGCGTGTCCTCGCCGAGGCTGTCGGCGACCCAGTCCACGAGCGCCGCCAGGTCGTCGTCGCTGTCGTTCTCGCCCGGGATGATCAGGTTCGTGATCTCCACGTGGGCGCTTTCGGCCGCGATCTCCGCCGTCGCTCTCGGCCACCGCGCCCGGGCACCACACAGGCGCTTGTAGAAGTCATCCGACACGGACTTGATGTCGATGTTCCAGGCATCAATGAGGGGCAGAATCTCGCGCACGGGCTCCTCATTGATGTAGCCGTTGGTCACCAGCGCGTTCTTCAGCCCCGCCTCGTGGGCCAGTTTGGCCGTGTCGTGCACGTACTCGTACCAGATGAGCGGCTCATTGTACGTGTAGGCGATCCCGATGTTGCCAGTCTGCTCCTGAGCCACGGCAACGGCGTCGGCGGGCTCCAGGCGCTTCGTCGGCAGCTCTTCCTGGGATATCTGCCAGTTCTGGCAGAACAGGCAACTGAAGTTACAGCCCCAGGTGCCCAGCGACAGGATCAGCGAGCCGGGGAAGAAGTGGTACAGCGGCTTCTTCTCGATGGGATCGATGTGAACCGACGTCACCTCAGCATACGTGAGGGCGGCCAGCATATCGCCCCGCGCCTCTCGCACGCCGCACTTGCCACGCTCACCATCCGACAGGACGCAGCCGTGGGGACAAAGCTCGCAGATCACCTTGTCCCCCTGCGTATGGTAGTGCAGGCACTCTCTCGGCTCTCCTGCCATTTCGCCGCTCCCGCGCTTCCCCGTCAGCCTACGTCCCCGGCTCCGGTCGCGGCGCCTCAATGAAAGGCACCTCGCCCTGGACATCGCGAACCAGCTCCTTGGCCCGCTCCACGGCCTCGGCCTCCCCACACACAAGCAGTCGCACTGACCCCTCCGCGCCGTCGATGCCCCCCGATCCGATGGGCGTCACCTCGACGTCCGCCAGCGCCTTGAGGGCCTCGATCTCAGTGACGATCTCCCCTCGAAGCGGCCACAGCGATGGCAGTGTCGCCTCGGGATTGGCCACCACGGCAGCATGTATGGCCTCGCTCGCCTCATACATATCCCCCCCGAGCTCCTTCTCGAGCCCGACAGGAATGAGGTAGTGGCACTTGCGCCCGTATGCGGGCCCCAGCGTCGCGCCGACCGTGCCGCCCTCGGGATGCCCGATGAGCACGCCGGCGAGCCGGGCGCGATAGTCGAGCGCATTGGCGCCCTTGATGATCACATCACCGGCACTCATCTCCCCGGGGGCGGCCTTCGCCTCGAGCCCCTCCGCCGGCTCCCCGTTGCGCAGGACCACGTCGGGCATGCCTCCCATTGGGAGCTTCTCAGCGCGGCCGGCCCCCTCCGGCTGCGTGCGGCCCGACAGGTACTGCGTCTTATCGATGGGCCGTCCCAGCAGCTCCTCGACGATGTAGCTGTTGGTCGAGCCGGTGCAGACGGCGATCATACCGTCCTTGAGCGCTCGCTGCACGCACGGCATGGCGACCACACCTCGGGCGATGAGACGCTTGGACTCCGCGACGGTGAGGATACACTGGAAGCAGGCTGTAGCCATCGGACTGTCCCGTTCCTCCCTTGGGTATGGTCAGTTCGTGCTCATCTGCCGGCCTTGCACGCGTCCGGCAGCGTCGCCTCGAGATTGGCGATCATCGCGGGCTCCGTGGCGGGGCGCGGCCCCAGTGCCAGCAACGCCGCGCCCACGACCGGCGCGAACCGGGACGGAATGGGCCGCGCGCCGGGCAGGACCTCGCCCAACCGGTCTGTCACCTTGCGACGCAGCGTCTCGCTTCCGTCCAGCACGCCGCCACAAAGCACCGTCGGGAAGCTCTCGCCCCACCAGCCGGCCTGTGTCGCCGCCGCCTGGGCCATATCGGCAAGCTCGTCGGCAGCCCTCCGCACGATGTCCGCCGCCACCGAGTCTCCGTTCTCCGACATCCGCATAACCGCGGGTGCGAACGCGGCAATCTGCTCGCGAGGCAGACGCTCGCCATACAGCCGCTCAACCAGCCCCCAGAGATCGCCAACATCGAAGTGCTCGCGCGCCGCATCGGCGAGCGCCGTGGGCCCGCCGCGCCCCTGCGATGCGCGCACGGCCGCCCGCAGGGCCGCCACGCTGATGGCATACCCGCTCCCATCGTCCCCCAGCAGCGGCCCAAAGCCGCCCGCGTGCCCCACCACGGCATCCGCGTCAACCGCGTCGGCGAATGAGCCAGTGCCCGACAAGATCACCAGGCCGCGCTCTGCCTCGGTCGCCGCCGCCAGACACGCCAGCGCCTCCCCCTCGATCCAGTACAGCACAGCGTCCGGCGCATGACTCCCCACAACTGCCGACAGCCGCTCCCGGTCGCAGATGGGCACGCTGATCCCCGCGCGCTGGATGGGGCCAGCCCCCCGGGGCAGCCCAGCCACGCAGCGTCCCAGAGCTTCCGCGAGCGCACCCTCAGCGGCGTCCTGCCCGGCATACAGCCCCATGAGCGGGCCGCTCTCGCCCCAGGCGCCGAAGTGGCCGGCGGCACCGATGGCGAGGCACCGCGTCCGCGTGCCGCCGCCGTCGATGCCAACAATGAGCCCGCGCTCCGCCATGTACGCCGCATCCCTGTGGTACGCCTCCGCGCCTTCCGCATGAACCTGGACCGGCGCCCGTGCGTCTATGAACCCGGGCAGCACGAGCCTGCCGGTTGCGTCCGGCGCACGTGCAGCCGGTGGCGTGGGTACGTGCTCGGGTGGCCCAACGGCAGCGACGCGTTTCGCGTACATTGGTACGTTGTGCGACTCGGCACGACAGCGGCGAGCACATGCCGTATTGACGCGACCTCGGCGAATTGTAGCACATATGCCCGGCACTGTGAAGAAGCGCAAGACGGCGGCTCCGGCGCGACCTTGACAGGCGTTCTAGGCGCCGATATAATCCGGCTGGATTGCCATCGACTGCGCACAGTCAGGGGGCAGCGTGTGGACCAGCTCTGGGCGCCCTGGCGAATCGAGTACGTTCGCTCGACCAAGCAGGACGGATGCCTCTTCTGTCAGAAATCGAGGGCCCGCGACGACCGGCGCAACCTCGTGGCCACGCGCGGCGAGTTGTGCTTCGTCCTGCTCAACACGTTCCCGTACAACAACGGCCACCTGATGGTCGCGCCCTACGAGCACGCGGGCGAGCTCGAGGCGCTGAGCGCCGAACAGTGCGGCGAGTTGATGCTGCTGGTGCAACGGTCCATCCAGGCGCTCAAGCTGAAGTTCCGCCCCGACGGCTTCAATGTCGGCTGGAACCTGGGTGGTGTAGCCGGGGCCGGTATTGCGGATCACCTCCATATCCACATCGTGCCGCGGTGGAATGGTGACACCAGCTTCATGCCTGTGCTCAGCGACACGACGGTGGTGTGTCAGAGCCTGGAGGCAGCGTACGAGGAGCTGACGGAGGCCTTCGCTGAGATCGCGTCGATGCAGGACTGAGCGGTCGCCGGGCGCCGCGGAGCCCGGCCCGTGCCGCAATCATAGAGACTCCATCCGGATGAGGAGCTGATGCCGATGCGTACAGCACCCGCTGGCGAATCGCTCTGTGGCAAGGCACGAGGAGGGCTCGTCTTTGCCGCGCTTCTGCTGATCGCCGTCCTGTGCTCCTGCGCGGGTGCGTGGGCGCAGGCGGGCGGAGTGACCATCATCTCGCCCCAGATCGACGAGGAGGTGCGGGGCACGTACACGTTGTCGGCCACGAAGCCCAACGCCGATCAAGGCTGGGTCTCCATCGTGCTCACAGGAGGCCCCACGGTCACCGAGCCCCAGCTCCTCGCCGCGGTCATCGCCCCATACAAGTACAAGTGGAACACTCGGGCGCGGGTTGGCGGCAAGCGCGTGTACCCCGACGGCGAGTATACGCTGCAGTTCCTCGCCCACAAGCCAGCCGGGGGGGACCCGATCGGGTCGGTGACGATAAAGGCCCAGGTGAGCAACGATGTGGATCCGGCGGATGTCCCCGAGGGCATCGAGTTGCGTCACCAGTACGAGGCGCGCCAGAAGGCGCGGTACAGTGTCCAATGTGAGTCCCGCCTGCAGCTTCCGGCGCAACTGCGCCTGCTTGAGGAAGTGCTCGGCTCCATGCAGAGCCAGCTCGATCTCGCCTACACCGCATCGACCATGGATGTCGATGATCTGGCGCCGGAGTTCCCCGGCGTGCTCGAGGCGACCATCCGCAATACGCCGCGCGACGGCATCCTGGAGTCCCAGGGGCAGGCGCCGCGGCTCTTCCCCGGGCTCGGTCGCAGCCACACGGTGAGGGCCCGAGACAATGGCCTCGTGAGGCCCGTACGGCCCGAGTCGGGGCGCTTCGGCTTCGGAGAGATGTACATCGTGATGCCGCGCGGGCCCGTCAAGATCGGCCACAGGTGGACGGGCGAAGCATCCGTCATGCCAGAGTTCAGCGCGGGGCAGCGGCAGATCGTGCCGGCGCAGCACGTCCTTGAGGGCTTCGAGTGGCTGCACGGCCAGAGGTGCGCCCGCATACGCAGCACGTACCGCTACCCGGGGTACATGACCGTGACCATCGATGGCGCCGGGGTCACCGTCCGCACGACCATGCAGGGCGAGCGGGCGACGTACTTCGCTTACGAGATCGGGCAGGTGCGACTCATTGAGGAGACCAATCGACACCAGCTTCGAGTGGACCTCGCACAGGTCGGCAAGCGCCCGGACAGCGACGAGGAGGATGAGGAGGACGAGGAGGACGAAGATGAAGAGGAGGAAGAGGACGAGGAGGAGGGCGACGAGGACGCCAACGCGGGCGGACGCTGGTACGTGCAGCGGCCCGGCGTGCCCGGAGCGTGGCGCACCACGGCCGCGGCGCCGCGCGACGAGGGCACGATCGTGCTCACGAGCCTCACCGACAGCCCCGACGCCGGCAGACTGTACTTCGCGCAGAGACCCACCGTACGGCGCCCGGGAACGGGGCGGCCCCCGGGCGTTGCGGGACCTCCCGGTGTACGGGGGCCGGGGGGCGCCAGACCCGGTCGTGACGAGCCCGCCGCCGCCGCAGATGCGCCCATCATGGTGACCGTGCCCTACGAGGTCAAGATCCGCATCGAGCGCACCGACACTCCGGCCCCAGCAGCGACTGGCGCGGCGCGGACCGCGGCGGGAGCAGCGGCCGCCGGGGCACGAGCGACAACTCCCGCGGCGTCGCCCACGAGGGTAGTGCCGACTCCCATCAGACGGCCGCGATGAGGCCCTGAAGGCCGGCGCGGGCGGGCCGCGCGACTGCCGCGGCTCGCCAGTCCAGCCCATACGCGCGTCCATACCAACGCCAAGGCGCTCCCGCGCGGTACTCGAGGCGCCCTGGCGTTTGCGTTTCCACAAGGCCGCTCATTGAGTCATGATCGCTCCGGGGTGCGACTGGTGATCGACGAGTATGGGTCCGGACGCATCGTCATCGACGGCCGGGAGTACCGCGGCGACGTCATCATACTCCCGACGCGCGTCAAAGCGGACTGGTGGCGCCAGGAGGGGCACCGGCTGCACGTGGCCGACCTCGACGACGTGCTCGCCGCGGCGCCGGACGTGCTCATCGTCGGGACCGGCAGCGCCGGCCTGATGCGGATTGCCGACGAGGTGAGGCAGCGCCTGAGCTCGGAGGGGATCGAGCTTCTGCCAGACCGCACGCCGCGGGCGTGTGACGAGTACAACCGGCGTTGTGGCGACGCGCGTGTCGCCGCGGCGCTGCACTTGACGTGCTAGCGCCCTTGTCGGAGTTGCAGGATTCGCAATGCGTGGCCACGCACCCCTCATCCGCGCCTGGCTCCTGGCGACGACAATCGTCATCGCGGCCCCCGTGTCCCGGGAGTGCAGCGCGCGCAATGACGGCGGACTGCCCGAAGGCAAGTTCGGGCCCTTCCCGACCGTGTTCGGCGGTGCCACGACGCTCCGCGTGGCCCTGTGGAACACGGGACTGCCGGACGAGAGCGAGCTCTACCTGGACATCGTCCGGAAGTTCCAGCACAAGACGCCCGACGTGCAAGTAGTGCCAGCCATCCTCGACTGGCAGGAGAACACCCAGCAGATCATCCTCCACGAGCTCAGAGCACAGACCGCCCCGGCCGATATCGTGCTTCTTCGCGATGCGTGGCTGCCGGAGCTGGCCGATGAGATGCTGAGCCTCGATGCCGCCCTTGGCGGCATCGTTCGCCGTGCGTATCCGGAGACGGTCCTGGAGGCCTGCCGCGTCGATGGTACGCTGCTCGGCTTACCCTTCTGCGCACGCACCAAGTGCCTCTACTACCGGCCCGGCCTCCTGCGGAAGCTGCAACTCAAGCCTCCGCGCACCTGGGACGAGCTCCCCGCTGTCGCCCAGAAACTGGCCGCGGAGCCAACTCTCTCGGGGGGATTCGGCCTCCCGGCCTCCCCCTCGCCCGACAGTGCCGACCTCCTGCTGATGGTGCTCTGGGCCCAGGGAGGACGGCTCGTCGATGAGGAGGGAACACTTGTCGTCGGTCGGGAGCTGCTGGCGGCCCTTGAGCTCTGGAGCGATCTGGCCAATGTGGCGCGCGCGACCCAGCCCATGCCCGTGGTCTGGCCACAGCGAGAGCTCGAGGACCGATTCCTCGCCGGCGAGCTCGGCATGCTCATCGCGGGGCCGCGCCTGGCCCGGCACCTGGCGATGCGCAGGCCCAGGTTGGACTACGCCATCGCCCCGCTCCCTGAATGGCACACCCAGGCGACGCGGCTGTCCGTTGACTGCCTGGCCATCTCGGCCAGGTCGCCTCACCCGGAGCTCGCACTTCGGTTCCTCCGACACGCGGGGCAAGACCGCTTCGCCAAACAGATGTGCAGCCTCGGCCTTCTGTCGGCCAGCAGATCCGTCGGCGGCAACGCGGGGCTCCGCCCGTTTGTGACGAGCCTCGAGCACGCCAGGACCCCTCCAGCACGACTCTGGCCGACGGTGTGGCCGTACCTGGCCAACGTCCTCGTCGAGACGCTCGCCGGCCGCATGTCGGCCGAGGCGGCGCTGAGGGAGCTCCTGCCCACGGATGTCCCCAGCGTGCTTCGCCTCGACGAGTCGACGGCCGCTGCCGAAAACGAAGAGCCCGAGCGTCCCCCCGGGGAGCCATAGTATCATGCCCCGACCTGCGCCCACAGTCCGTGTAGCCCCCACCGTCCGCGCCACGGTGCGCGCGCGACGCCCACCCGCTCCCATGATCGACGTCCTGGTCAAGCCCGAGGCCGAGCTGCGCGAGCGCGTCCAGGAGATAGAGCGCAGCGACCTGTTCAAGCGACTGCTGAGCACGGGCGTCATCGCCCGACGGGGCCTCCGCGGCCGCATCCCGCGCGGGGCCTACGAGGAGTACATGGAGCGGCAGTTCATCGAATTCCTGCGCGAGCATGACATCGACGCCCGAGGCGACTGGCGCACCGACTTCCTGCGGCCGGACGCTCTCACCGTGCTTCCCGAGCTGGCCCGCAGATACGGGGCGCCCCCGGCAGCCCTCGCCCGATTCGTGCGCTACCTGCGCAGCATGTCGTCAGCACCCGCAGGCGGGTCGGCCCCCGCTGACTCTGACGCGCGGCCCGACGTTGCGGACTACGCGCCGGCGGCGTCCGAGATAGACGTCTCCGAGGCCGCCACCGTCGCACAGGAGTTCGTCGAGCGCCACGCAATCGGACAGACGGACTTCATCGCCGACTTCATCCACGGTGACGGCAACGCCCAGGAGCTCGCCAGGAAGTACGCCGCCGATCCGGCCGCCGTGCAGCGCGTACTCGAGCTCGTGGATGCCGTCCAGATAGCCGATGCCGCGACGACCCCACCTGCAGCCCCCGCTGCACCCCCCTCCCGGCGCGCCGCCCACGAGCCCGAGCCACAGATCATCGCGTCGGTCAAGCCCGGCGACGGCGACGACATCGAGATCGAATTCGCCGACGACGGCGGCTACGCGCTGCACTACAGGATCGACCCCAGCGCGCTCGAGGCGGCGGAGAAGGACGCGGAGGTCGAGGCGCTGCTCGAGGAGCTGCGCTGGATCAACCAGCGTCGCTCCCTCGTCTCCCGCCTCGCGGCATTCCTCTGCACGTACCAGAAGGCGTTTTTCCGCGGCGGCGACCTCCTGCTCCTGAAGCCGATCTCGCAAGCCCAGGTGGCGCGGCAAGTCGGCGAGCACCAGTCCAGCGTCAGCCGGGCCATACGCGACAAATACGTGGCCAGTCCCCACGGCAGCTTCGCGCTGCAGTTCCTGTGCCAGAGCACCGGCGACGTCGTCGGCCGCATCATGGCGAGCGACCCCTCGCTCAGCGACAGGCAGGTCCAGGAGCTGCTGGAGACGCAGTACGACTGTGGTGTCAGCCGGCGCGCGGTGAACTACCACCGGGGCAAGGCCGCCGCACGGCGGGGGCGCGAGCCGTGAAGACGAACATCCTGCTCACCGGCAAGCCCGGAGTCGGCAAGACGACCATCATCCGCAAGGTCCTGCGCTCCCTGGATGCCGAGCCCGGCGGCTTCTACACCGAGGAGATACTCGGCCCCAAGGGCCGCCTCGGCTTCAGCCTCAACACCCTCGACGGGCGCTGCGGCATCCTGGCGCACGTGGACTGCGACAGCCCGCACCGCGTCTCCCGGTACGGCGTCAACGTGCCGGACATGCTCGCCATCGGCGTCCCGGCGCTCAATGATGCGCTCGCCAACAACCCGCTCATCGTCGCCGACGAGATCGGGCGGATGGAGACGTTCTGCTACGAGTTCTGCGGTGCCATCGAGCAGTGCCTCGATTCGCCCAAGCCCGTGCTCGGCACCATCCAGATGCGTCGCAGCCGCTTCCTCGACCGGATCCGCGCCCGGGAGGACGTGGAGCTGATCGAGGTCATCAAGAAGAACCGCGGCTTCCTCCCCGGCATCGTCGCCGCCAAAGTGCAGAAGCTGCTCACGGCCCCCCCATGACACCCAGAGACACCGCCATCACAGCCCTCCAGGGCGGCCGACCCGATGGCCTCGTCCCCCACCTGGAGCTGGTGTTTCAGCTCACCGAGCAGGTCTTCGGCCAGAAGGGCCTGCGGGGCGAGGACCTCAAGGACCTCCGCGGCCCGCGGCGCACGGACGCGCTGAAGCGCAACGCCGAGCTGTGGGTCCGCGTGGCCGAGACCTACGACTGGAGCGTCATCACCGGCCCCAACTGGCTCCCTCCGGACGAGCAGTGCGAGACCTTCGAGTACATCCGGGAGATCGCCGGCGACACGTACCTGCTCTCGGCCTTCTGCGACGGGACGTACGCAATCCCCGACGGCGAAACCATGTCCGACCACGTCGCCATGCTCTTCGAGCGGCCGGAGGAGGCCCGCGAGAAAGCGGAAGCGCGCATAGCGGACAACGCCAGGGTCGCCACGCAGCTCATCGAGGCCGGCGCCCAGGTCGTGTTCATGTGCGCCGACTACTGCTTCAACACCGGCCCGTTCCTCTCGCCCCCCATGTTCGCCGAGTTCGTCACCCCGTACCTGGAGCGCATCGTCACCCGCCTGCACGAGGCGGGCGAGGCCGCCGGCCGCCGCGTCTTGTGCGTCAAGCACACCGACGGAGACATCCTGCCGATCCTCGACCAGCTCGTGAGCACCGGCATCGACGCCCTCCACTCCATCGACCCGCAGGCGGGCGTGGACATCGCCGAGGTGAGGCGCCGCGTCGGCGACCGAGTCTGCCTCATCGGCAACGTCGAGTGCGCCGCGCTCCAATCCGGCACGCCCGACCAGATCCGCGACAGCGCGCTGTACGCGCTCGAGCACGGCGGCGTGGACGGCGGCGGCTACATCTTCGCCAGCAGCAACTGCATCTTCCAGGGCGTCCCCATCGAGAACTACGACGCGATGCTGCGCGTGCGGCAGGAATATGGGTACCCGGGAGCCAACCGGCCGGTGGAAGACATCGCCCCGCCCATCAAGATGGGCGAGCGCGAGATGGTCCTCTGAAGGAGCGATCGCAATGCGCTGGCTCGAGAGAGTGCCCCTGTGCCTGTTGTGTTTCCTGGTGGCCGTTCCCACGGTGGGAGGTGCGAAAGTGCATAACACCCTCGACTACGGCGCCACGTCCGACGGGAAGACCCTGTGCACCGCCGAGATCCAGAAGGCCATCGACGCCGCGGGGGAGGACGGCGGCGGCGTTGTCCGGCTTCCCTCGGGCACGTTTCTCTCCGGCGCGCTCCGGATGAGGAGCGGAGTGACGCTCCAACTCGACGAGGGCGCCACGCTGCTCGGCAGCCGCAACCGCGACGACTACTACGGCCCGCCGGCCGACGCCGAGGGCCGCGCGGCCGAAGGCGACCGGGTCTTCCGCAACCTCATCCACGGCGACGGTCTGCACGACGTCGCCATTCGGGGCAAGGGCACCATAGACGGCAACGGCGACGCCTTCCGCGACAAGTCCAAGGCGCGCACCAAGAACATCTACTTCGAGAACTGCCGCGGCATCGTCATCGAGGACGTCCGCCTGCGCGCGGCCGGCTGCTGGATGCAGCACTACCGAGGCTGTGAGGACCTCACGATCCGCAACATCGACGTCTTCAACCACGTCGCCTTCAACAACGACGGGCTGAACATAGACAGTTGCCGCAACGTGACCATCACCGGCTGCCGCGTCGATTCCGACGACGACGCCATCGTCCTGAAGAGCCTCTCGACCACGCCCTGCCAGAACGTCACCATCTCCGACTGCACCATCAGCAGTCACTGCAACGGCCTCAAGATGGGCACCGAGTCCGGCGGCGGATTCGTGGACATCACCATCCGCAACTGCACCGTCTTCTCGCCAAAGGAGTCGAAGGCCACCTACGGTCGCGACCGCGGCCTCGCCGGCGTCGCCCTGGAGATCGTCGATGGCGGGCGGCTCGAAAACGTCACCGTGTCCGACGTGGACATCACGGGCGTCTCCGTCCCCATCTTCCTGCGCCTCGGCAACCGCGGCCGGCTCTACGGGCGCGAGGAGAAGCCCCCCGTGGGGACCTTCCGCAACGTGCTGCTCAGAAACATCATGGCCAGCGGCACCTCGGCCATCGGCTGCGCGATAGCAGGCCTCCCCGGACATCCCATCGAGCAGGTCAAGCTCGAGGACATCCGCCTCGGCTTCGACGGCGGCGGCACGAGGGCGGACACCGAGAGGGAGATCGACGAGAGGGAGGCCAGCTACCCGGAGAGCACCATGTTCGGCACGCTGCCGGCCTACGGCTTCTACTGCCGCCACGCCCGGGGGCTGCAGTTCACCAACCTCCAGCTCCGCACTGACGCCGCCGACCTCCGCCACGCCATGATGTTCGACGACGTGGCAGACATCGACATCGACGGCCTCGACGCCCAATTCTCCCCCGGCGCCGCGCCCATGATCCGCCTGGTGAACGTCAGCGACGCCGTACTCCGCAACTGCTCACCCAGCTCGCCCGTGGATACGCTGCTCCGGCTCGAAGGCGACGCCACGACGGGGATCCGGCTGGAGAAGAGCAACCTCGAGCGTGTCGGCAAAGTCGCCGACGTCTCCCCCGAGGTCGCCCAGCAGGCCCTGTCGCGGGAGTAGCCCCTCTCCCGCCTTTGCCTTCCGCCTTCTGCCGTGCGTGTAGGGCGCGAGAATCGGGGATTCTCAGTAACCCCATCCCGCCGCCTGCCGTTGCAGGGCCGGATCGAAGCCTGCCCTGAGCGTAGCCGAAGGGTCCCTGGCCCGCCGCCTTTGGCGTTGCCTCCACCCTCGCTAACAGCCATCCACTAACAACCGCGCCCTGCTCCGCGCGCATGCTCACAGCCCGGCCCGTTCTCCGGGCATCTAGCAACGGCGGGGCACTCGTGTCGTGGTCGTGGACGTGCGCCGGATTGTGCGGAATCATGCTTGACGGAAGCTTGGTATGGTGTCCCGGGGATTCCCCGGAATGGACCGTTGACAGTGTTTGAGCTGAGACGTATAATTGATACAGACCACCGATGTGCCCTGTGTGCAGCGTCTGCAGTGGAGGGCAGTCTGCCTGAACTCGAGGGGCGGCAGCGCCGGGGATGCTGAGGGCGGGGGCCGGAGCGAGGAACACCGCAGACCCGGGTGCGTCGGGCTTGGGCACACCGGGGCCCTGATTGCCGGGGCACGCACTTGCCCCGCGGAGAGACCGCAGCTGATTCGGGCCCGGCGGGGAGCAATGCGCGTGGCCGTTTGCGAACTCACGGAGCACTTTGATGCGTTCTTCAAGCGGCTCAATCCCGCCCTGACGTACGTACAGGCGGCCGCGAGAGCGCACCGCAGCGTTCGATCGCTGATCGAAGACCGGGAGGGTCCCGCCGGGGATCTGAGGATACGGTCCTTTGTCCAGGGGTCGTACAGGCGTCACACAGCGATCCATACGATTGATGACGTCGACGTCGTGGCTCTCTGCAGCTTGTCATATCGGCCGAGCGCCAGCCGGACCACACGAGATCAGATCTTCGAGATGATAGGAGTAAGTGTTGCCCGGAGCGGACACTACAGAGACAAGGTCCGCTTCGGCGACCAGAGCATGTGCGTCAAGGTGGTCCTCCCGGGAGTCAAGGTTGAGGTGCTCCCGGCCCTCCGGGCACGTGGTCGCAACTGGCGGCACGATCGCGTGCGGCCAGGGAACCGCGGTCCGCGGGAAGCTGCCAGCCGGAAAGAACCCTCTGCCGGGGTTCGGGTACATCTCGACCTTGGCCAGTGGGGCGCTGGACGAAGTTCTGCTCGTCGTCTTCGAGGGCTGCAACACGGCGGCGACGGAAACGACCTATGGCTGGGGGAACCTCTGCCAGGAGAGTGTGGACAAGGGGGCCGATTGCGCCGTGGGCTTCATGGGCGATGTCACCGGCGGCAGGTACGCGGAGGTGTGGGCCAACGCCTTCTGGCAGTCGCTCGCCGACGCCAACACTGTGGCGACTGCGCTAGCCTATGCGGCGGAACTGGTGGATGACGCGTCGCCGGATGAGGGCGACTACAAAGGGTACAACAACTGGCGACGTTGGAATGACCTTGCCATTGTGCCGGCGCGATTTGGCCAGTAGGAGGGGAGAGCGATGTCTGTGAGGGTGACTCGGAGCAAGCTAGGAGTGACCTTAGGGTGTCTGCTGCTGGCGGGGTCGGTGCTGTGGTGTGCGCACCGGCTGGCGGGCGGGCCCACCGGCGAGGAGGCAGCGCGCACGGTCGCGGCAGCATTCCTCCAGGTGGGCACCGACGAAGTCCAGAGGCGCCGGGCAGGGCGGCCGGAGTCGTACTACGTGTTCGACTTGAGGCAGGAGGGCCGCGCCAGTGCGAGCGTGTGGGTGGACCGCGACTCAATGCACGTGCGGCGCGGGATGTTCTACCCGCTGGTGCAGGAGGGGGAGAGGCGCGTGAGCGAGGCAGACGCCATCAGGGCGGCGAAGCGCTTCGCGAAGGACTACTTTCCGGACTTCGGTCCGCTGGGGCGCCCGACCTCGGTCACTGAGTTCTCGTCGGGGCCGACGCCCATGTGGGGCGTCACGTGGGAGATGTACGGCGGCGGGCGGCCGGCGAGGTTGCTCTCAGTGCGGGTGGACGGTGTCGAGGGCAGAGTCGTGCGCTTCCACGCGCGGAAGGACGAAGCCGGACGGGGGTCTCGGGTTGCAGCCAAGGTCACCCGCGAGCAGGCCATCCGCATTGCCAAGGGCAGGTCGCTGGAAGGGTGGGAGATCGAGAAGGTGGATGCACGCCTCGCAAGAACCTGGCGCGAGAGGCCGCTCGGCTACCCGGTGTGGGATGTGACGGTCCGTTACCGCCGCCCGATGCAGCTTGAGGAGGGCTTACGAGGCCCTCGGTATTGGGCAACGCTCCGCAGTTATGTGATTGACGGGGTGACTGGCGAAGTGGCTCCGCCTGCCGGCCCCGGCGAGGACAAGGGAGGGCCGGACAGGCCGGACAGCCGCTAGCCTCCCCGGATCAACGCCGGTTCCGGCGACATTCATCATAGCTAGTTGTCAAGAGGAAAGCGGAGACTTCCGCCCGGCAGTGGCTCGCGTGAGACCGCATCGCCCCACGGCCTCCGTCCACGGGAGTCAACGCTCACCTCCCGCTACTCGTAAGCCACTCTGTCCCGGAACCGGTTCTTGAGGGTCTCGTCCACCTCGAAGCGCTGGAGGAAGCCCGCGTCGCGCCCCGTGACATGGCACAGGCCCCAGCGCAGCCCCTCGAGCGGCCCCCTGTCGTGGTCGGCCGTACGGAAGAGGCCGAGGGCTTGGGGAGCGCCCTTGAGGACCGCCTGGATCTCGAAGTTGATCCCATCCGCCGCCCACTGGATCGTGTTCTTCTCCGGACCATCGGTCGTGAGGAGCGCAGCGATGCCGCCGCGGTAGTGCCAGACGCAGACCTCGTGGCCGGAGTTGGTGACCGGGTTGTACTCTGACTTCACGTACGGGCCCTCGGGTCTATCCGCGATGGCGAGGCCCCACTTGATCTCGCGCCCCCCGAAGGTCATCTCCTCGCCCATCGTCTCGCCCTTATAGTAGAGGTAGAACTTGCCCCGGTAGTGCATGAGGCACGGGTCGTGCACTTTCTGGCTGTCGAAGCTGCCCTTCTCCTCGACCAGGAAGCGGTTGTCCTCATCACCGAGCCACCGGCCGTCATCGCTCGCCGACAGGATCGGCTCCGGCAGCTTCGCCCACGGACCTTCAGGCGAGTCCGCCACCGCCATGGCCACCTGGTTCTTCACGCGTCTCACGTAGGGGTGCTTCACCACCTGATACACCAGGTAGTACCTGCCCTCGTGGGCGAGCACCTCGGGCGTGAAGACGCTGCGGTCATCGAAGCGACCCGGCTCGCCGCCCCCCACCGCAAGGCCCTCCTCCTCCCAGTGCCACCCGTCGGCGCTCGTCGCGTGCCAGATCTCGGCGTAGTCCCACGGGAACACCTTGGCCTCGGGGTCGCCCGTGCCGAACCCGAGGCACTTGCCCAGCGACTTCGTGTACCACACGTGGTACCGGTCGCCCACCTGGATCACGGCGCTGGGATCACGCCGGATCACCCCCTCCCGCTTCTCCGCCAGGTCCCCCCTTATGGGCTTCGCGCGGATCTCACAGAACCACTCGGGCCCCTTCGTGTACGCCTGTGCGCGCACCGACGCCGCGCTGAGCTTCTGCGCCATGGTCAGACTCCTCGTCCACAAGCTTGGTCGCTGCGGTTCACTGCTGCAACGTTTTTGCCAGAAATCCGGCTTAACTTGCCGACCCTCCGTAAGTAGACTTGCGAAGCCTCCGGGCTAGACTTGCGACCCCATCCAGCTAGACTTGCTGCCCCCGACGACAGGACTTGTTCCCACGTACCCCTCAGCCCCTCTGAGACCCCTCCGCGAGCCGAGAGCCGCCCTCGCCCTCCCCCGGAATTCCACTAGCCGGCAAGCGGGGGGGGCCAACACCAACCCGCACAATATGACTCAAATCATATGTATTTGTGGAGGCACTATCCGAGGGGCGAGACTCACTCAAAGCCCGTCTCGAGGATCACGAGCCCCTTGTCGCCCGTGTAGCGCACTGATAGTTCAGTCGCCCCGGCGGGGATGGCAGTTGTCAGGCTCTCCGTCGTTCCCGATGGGACCACCGCAGCGTCGGCTGGGCCCTTCCCATTCACCTCGACGCTCAGCTCCGCGTCCTCGTCCGTCGGGTTCTCCACGGTCGTAGCCACGGCGGTCGTCCCCCCCGGCACCCGCGCCCAGAAGATCCCCGATCCCGTCTTGGAGTCGGGATTGAGGTCCTCAATGTGGCAGAGCCCGTTGTACTTGAACGGCCCGAAGGGCCGCCGGCCGCGCGGGACGTGGTGGCCGGTGGGTTGCAGGCGGGCGGCGTTCACGATCAGGCCATTGTGCACGCCGGTCACGAGGCCGCGCTCCGACGCATAGTCGCCCCACCGAACCGGCGAGTCGATCAGAGGATGCGGATGGTGGCCCTCCGTCGACGCGGCGTACGTCACCAGGTTCGCAAGCAACCTGTCGGCAACCGGATCCAGCCCGGAGCGGTTCACCACGTCGAAGCCCGACAGGATCACGGAGCCCGCCCCGCCGAAGATCTCGCACAGCGCGATGGATGCCAGGCCCCGGTCGAAGTTCGCGAGTATGGCCGTCTGGCCCAGCGACTCCTGCGCGCCGAGCCGAAAGCCGAGGGCCACTGGGTGCACCTTCGGATAGCCGGGCTTCCTGTCGTCCCATCCCGAGTAGTCGGACCACAGGCGCAGGTGCTTCCGCGTGATGCCATCGAACACCGGATGCCACGGGCGCTCGACGTTGATATTCATCCCGGTGCGGTATGGCTTGCCCCCCGAGGTCGAGAGCGTCACCTCCACCGGGAGCCAACCGGTAGCGAGCTTCTCCCCATCCTGCCGCAGGCACAGGACTCGCCCGCCGTCGGTCACGAAGCGCTTCAGCGCTGCAACAGCGGACGACAGCTTCTTGTCCCACGCATCCGCGCCGATGACGAGCGGGGCGTCGGGCTGGAGCGCGTCCAGGCGCTTCAGCCGATCGAATGGAATCCCGAGGCGCTTGAGCGCCTTCCGTGTTCTCCCGGCGGGGTCGTACAGAGCCGGCCGCGTCTCTACCTGCCGCGCCGGGTGCGGCCACTCGTCCCCGGCCACGAACACGCCGACGCTGTTCTGCGAGACCCTCGCGCCGCCCCTGATGATCTCCCCGGCGAGGACGTAGTCCCCCCTCGCGGCCCCGGCCGGTACCGTCAGGGCAACCGGGACGCTGCGGGCCTCGTAGTAGGGGACGCGCGGGAGCTTTGCCTGACCTGTGGCCACCGCCTCGCCATCGCTCCCGCGCAGCTCGTACCGGAGCTCCGCGCCCATCAGGTCCGCGTGGTCATCGGAGTCGTTCACGATGTGCGCCCTGGCGCGAATGCGCGTACCCGCGTACACCTGCGGCGTCCAGAACTCCCAGCTCAGCAGCACGGGCTGCATGGACACGCCGAGCTGCTCCATGGCCGGCTTCGGCTCCATGTCCTCGAACCGCGAGACGCCATGCCAGTTGCGGAACATGTACGTGAATGGCATCATGCCGGCCAGATTCGGGTTGATGGGGCGGAGGCGCCGGACGAGCTCGACAGCCTGCCCCACGAGGAACGCCTGGTACGCCAGCGCCTCGCCGCTCTGGTCCGGCGCGTGGCCGGTCCAGAACTCCTGCGCCGCCAGCAGCTTCCCGCCGATGTTGAACCTGCCGTCCGGCCCGGTGTAGCAGCCCACGCACTCGGTGAACGTCCACGGCTGAGGGGGCCCCGGCCGCGGGCTCTCGTCCCGCCGCAGCCGGTAGTAGTTGAGGAAGTCCCCGTGGTACCAGCCCCAGTACGGATGCCCGTCGCGAATGTCGCCGGCCAGCCCGCGCCCGAAGCCGGCGTTCCCGATGTGCAGCCGGTTCGGGTCCCACTCCCTGAGCGTCTCGTGCACTCGCCCCAGGAAGTCCATGTACTGCTCGCCGAGCTCGCCCTTGTAGGGGACCTCGTTGGTGAGCACGTAGATGACCATGCTGGGATGCCGCACGTACTGCTCGAAGATCTCCGCCTTGTACCGGGCAATAGCCTCGTCGAAGTCCGGCGGCAGCCGGCTCTTGCTCCCGCCCCTCGGCGCCCCGTAGCGGCCCTGGAACACCATCATGCCCAGCTCATCGCACACATCGAGCCACACCTGCGAGTCGCTCCCGAGGCGGATCAAGTTCACGTTCTGGCTCTGCATGTACCGCACGTAGGCCTCGGCGAACTCGCGCGTCTTCCCCACCTCGTCCGGCACGCCTCGTCCCGGCGCATTGATGGCGTTACCCCGCAGGAAGATGGGCACGCCGTTCAGCAGGAAGCGCCCGTCCCGCGTCTCGAAGGACCGAAACCCGAAACGCACCGTCTCGCTCGCCAGCGTGCGCCCGTCCTTTGCCGCCGCCAGAACCAGGTCGTACAGGGCGGGCGACGTGGGACTCCAGAGCTTTGGCTCGAGGCCCGCGATCCGTCGGCGGACGACGGTCGTGTCCCCGGCCTCAAGGTCAAGGCTGCCAAGGCTCCCCTCCCAGAGCGCCGGGCCCTCGGCCACGGGCACGATCCGGCAGGAGAGCTGCACGCCGGGAACGGTTTCGTCCGACGCAAGGGTCGCCTCGAGGCGGACGCTATCAGCCCCCGCGAAGGGGAGGGTCTTCTCGAAGGTCATTCCCGCCTCGGCAGCATCGGATGGGGAGGCACACGCGCTAGCGAGGGCGACACAGAGCACGGCGAACGATGACTGAGGTCGGTTCATAGCGTTGGGGGGCCGGGCAGGCCCGGAGGCGGCCTGCGGAAGCGCTCGTCTGCCGGCCTATGGAGGTGGCTCAAGATCAGGCACGATCCTCTCGAGTTCAGCAATGAGTGGATCGAGCTCCTCGCTGGCGATCTTCCACACAACGTCGAAGTCCACCTTGTCGTAGCCGTGGATCAGACGATTTCGCAATCCGACGACCCCGGCCCACGGAATACGCGGGTACTGCGTCCGCTTCCCTGGTGGGACGCGGCTTGCGGCCTCCCCGAGAATCTCAAGCAGGCGGACGAGCGACAGGTCGAGCGTGCGGTCCGAGTCGAGATCTGACCGCGTCCTTCCGCGCACCCTCTCGCGCGCTTCCCGGGCGTGGTCGAGCATCTGCCGGAGGCTCACGCCCACGTCATGCCTCGACATAGTACACCTCGGCCTCGGCGAGCACCCGGTCGCGGAAGTACGGGCTCAGGAAGCCCGGCGTGTTCAGATCGACCTTCTGGCCCAGCATGTCCGATAGCTCGTCCTGCATCACAAAGAACGCGAAACCCGGCACGTGCTCCGGGTGGAACTCGACGAGGACATCCACGTCGCTGTCGGCGCAGAAGTCCTCTCTGAGAACAGAGCCGAACAGCGCCAGCTTGCGGATGTGGTGCCGCCGGCAAAAGTCCGCGATTCTGCCCCGGTCGATTGAGATTCGTGCATTCATGATGCGAGCCTCTGCGTCCCCCGGATGCCGTTCACGAACACTATCAGACTGCCCGTCACTCCGTCAAGCAGAACACGGGCGCTGCCCCTTGGCTTCCACACAGCGAAGATGGTAGAATCCGGAGCGTTGTGCACCGGCGGCGGGGGCGCCTTCAGTCATCTGCAACGGAGTAAACGCCGTGTCCCACCTGCACGAGGCAAGCGGAGACAGCACCCGATTCCATCGCGCCATTCTGCATCTGTACGCGGCTATCCCCATTCTCAGCCTCCGCGTGTTCAGATTCGGGGGCGAGCTGTCGCTGCGGCCGGTCATCGGCCCGCCGATGAGGCGCCTCATCGACTGGTTCGCCCGGCATGTGGAGAGCGGGCAGGTGGTGACCTTCGCCGAGGTCGAGCAGCTCGTGCGCGAAGCCGAGAGCTGCTCCATCGGCGAGTGCCCCTGCCTGCGGATCTACCGGGACGACGACTGCGGCCACGGCACGCAGAAGTGCGTCCGCCTCAACGCCGCCCACGACGTGTTCACGGCACGGAGCCCTGACCGCCACGTGTCCATGGAGAAGGACGAGCTCCTCGAACGACTGCGTACGCTATCGGCCGACCAGGGCCTATACCACAGCAAGATATTCCTCGCCGGGCAGCAGGTGTACGCCATCTGCTCCTGCTGCGACAACTGCATCGCGTACGCCATGCTGACGCGCTACGGCCAGCCAAACGCTCTGAAGAAGGGCCGGCAGATCTCGCGGGTGGACGCCGACCGGTGCGTGGACTGCGGGGCATGCACCAGCGTGTGTCGCTTCGGGGCGATGGAGAGCGGTCGCGTGGACGAGTCGAGCTGCTTCGGCTGCGGCCTGTGCGCCCTCAAGTGCCCGCAGAGCGCGGTCGCTATGGTCCTCCGGGACGGCACCGGGGCTGAAGCAGCGCACCCGCAGGTGTATGACGCCGCGGCGGGCTCGTGAGCGCAGCCGCGGAGCACGCGATGCCGGCCCGCACGGACCCCGGTGATCTGCCATGTGGTATCATCTCTACGGACCGCTCGACTGGGTGATCTTCTCATTGCTCTGCCTGTTCGTGCTGTCCGCGCTCGTCCAGATCACGCGGATCTGGCGCCCGGGGCTCAGGCGCGGATCGGCGGCCATCCTACTGCCTCTGCTCGCGTGTCTCGTATTGGCATATTGGCCGTGGGACCCGGTGCTGCGGGAACACGTAGTGCCCATCAAGGGCCTCCAACGCACCATCACTATCGCCCACCTCAGCGACGCGCATCTCACATGCCTTCCCGTGGTCGGCTGGCACAACAGGCGATGCACCGAACGCGGCGTGGCCCTGGTGGAGCAGATCGACCCGGACCTCGTCGTGCTCACCGGAGACTATGTGCACATGGCCCCGGACTACGTCGCCGTCGGGGAACTGCTCGGCTCCCTCGGGGACAGGTGGCCGACCTTCGCCGTGCTTGGCAATCACGACTTCTGGGAGGTCGAGTGGCCGGAGCGGGCGAGGGGCGGGCGCGGCGAGGTGGCGACGACGGGCGACTGGGCCCGGCTGCTCAATGCGCAGCTATTGCGGAACGAGGCCCGGCCCATCGCCGGCGGCCGGATCTGGATCATCGGCGTTGACGATCCTGCCACGGGCCGCGACGACATCACCCGTGCGATGCGCGGCGTCCCGGACGGCGCCGTCAAGATCGTCATCGCTCACTCGCCCGACGTCTTCCGCAAAGCCGCGCGGGCCCGGGCGGACGTGTTGCTCGGCGGACACCTGCACGGGGGACAAGTCTGGCTGCCGGGGACAGGCCCCCTGTATACGCATTCGCTGCTCACGAAGCGCCTGCGCCGGCAGCTCGCGGTGGGCTGCCGCTGGATGCCCCTGCCGGGGGACGAGCGCATGCACATCGTCTCGACTACTGGCCTGGGCGTTGCGTCGGCGGCGCCCTTCCGCCTTGGGTGCCCGGCCGAGGTCACGAAGGTCGTCCTCGTGCCCGCCGACTCCCCTGAGGCCCGTCAGTCGGAGTGCACCGGGCCGGAGCAGCGGCTCGAGTTCTCCGCCGTGCTCGATCCAGACCTGCGCCCGTGATCGGCGCGCCCATATCAGCCTCCCGCGCCTCCGTCCGATCCCACCTCAGTGGACAGGTCGCCCATGGCGGCGGACCTGTACCACTTGCAGTGACCGTCAGCGAAGGCGACGTTGTCGCCCCCGTTGTGTCGGCCCGTGGTGGTGCCGGGGACCGGCGGGAGACCGCCCGGCTGCGCGCCGGCCTCCCACAGCATAGGCGTATTCATGGCGTCGGGGAGCTCCTCGATGTTCACTCCGGCGAGGTTTGGGTTGAACGCATAGCTCTGCTCATCCCGCGCACTGGGGCACGTGAATAAGCCCTCGTTCTGCACGTAGGGCGAGATCGCGTCGTGGAAGCCCTGCGCGTCGACTGCCGTCGGCAATTGGCCGTCGTTGTCGGTCGCGTACATCATGCACGCCATGCCCAGCTGCTTGATGTTGCTCATACACGCCGCCTGCCGGGCTTTCTCCTTGGCCTTCGCGAAGACCGGGAACAGGATGGCGGCGAGCACGATGATCGGAATCACGACGACCACCGCAACCACACCCGCTATCAGATACGCCGGCCAGTTGCGCTGCAAATGGCCGCGGCGCTCCGGGGACGGCGGCACAGCCGGGGGCGGACCCGCTGGGGGAGGCGGGGCCGAGGGCGGCGGCGTATCGGGCGGGAAGCCCCCCTGCGAAAGAGACATCTGCAGGCCCGTCCCCTCATGCCGCAGGTTGGCCGTGGCCGGGATGCGTCCGTCAGCCACATACTGCCGCAGCGCCTCGGTCGAGTATGGCCCGAAGCTCTCCCCATCAGGCATCAGCACCTGCCACGTCAGGGGCGCATCGCACGCCGGACAACTCGTCGCCGCATCATTCACGCTCTCCCGGCACTTCGGGCACTCCATGCTTCTCCCTCCCTCGCGCACGCTACGGCGCGCCTGCGTTCTCAGCTTCCGCCTCACCGGCAAACGGATCGATGACCAGCCCACTGATGCCGCCGGCGCTCATCCGCTTGGCGTGGCCATCGGCGAAGCTCACGTTGTCGCTGCCGTTGTGTCGGCCCGTCGTCGTTCCCGGCGCCGGCTGCACGCCGCCGGGCCGCGCGCCGGCGTCCCACAGCATGGGAGTGTTTGCCGGCTGCGAGATGCTCTTCAGCGTCTTCCCCGCCAGCTTCGGGTTGAACACGTATCCCGGCTCGTTCGGCGCATCCGGACAGACGAAGAGGCCGGCGTTCTGCACGTAGGGCATGATCTGGTTCTGGAACCCCTGGGGGTCGGTCGCGGTGGGGAATGTGTCGTTCCAGTCCGTCGCATACATCAGGCAGGCCATGCTGAGCTGCTTGATGTTGCTGAGGCAGGCCGCCTGCACCGCCGTGCTCCTGCTTCGGAACCCCCATGTGGCAAAGACGGCAACGCCAAGGCCGATCAGCAGCAGGATGACCGCGACAACGACCCCAACCGCAATCCAGACAGTCCGATCGCGCCGCGGCGCCGCGGCCGGCGGGACCGACGGCAGCGCCTCGACATCGGGGGCAGGTACGTCGGCCGACACGAAGCCCGCGCGCGACAGCGCCATCTGTATCCCCGTGGCCTCCTGCACCACGTAGGCCGTCACCGGAATGCGCCCGTCCGCCACGTACCCCCGCACGGCCTCACTCGTGTACGGCCCGGCGCGCGAGCCATCCGGCATCACAACGCTCCACGTCAGCGGGGCATCGCACTCCGGGCAGGCGGCGGCGTCATCGCCGACGCTCGTGCGGCATTTGGGGCAGTCCATGCGCCCTCCTCCTATAGTGTGGCCGGGACTGACTGCGCGGCCTCAGCGCTGCGAACTGAGCCGGACCGCCTGCCCCGTCCGCGCCGACTCCTTCACGGCGAGGCACAGCCTGATGGCCTCCCGGCCCTCCGCGCCGCTGGTCAGCGGCTCCCGTCCCTCCTCAACGCACTCGTGGAAGTGCTCGAACTCCGCGCGGAATGGGGCCGAGTCCGCGAACGTCTCCTCGTGCAGCTCATCCGCCTCGCTCCGCAGCACGTACACCAGCCGGTCGGCGCTGTCGAAGCCCCCGCCGATCTCCGCCACGCCGTTCTGCCCGGCCACGAACACGTCCTCATGCGACATCTTCGGCGTCGAGACCATGCCGCAGCCAACCGTGCCAATGCCGCCGCCGCCGAACCGGAGGGTGTAGACGGCGCAGTCGAGCTGCGGCGCCCGCTCCGGCGCGAAGAACGCCCCCCCCTCGGCACTCACCGTCTCCACATCGCCCATGAGATGCCGCACCAGATCAGCGGCATGCACGGCGTTCTCCACCACCGGACCGCCGCCGTCGTCCTCCGCCCAGAACCAGTCCTTCTGCGACATGCCCGGGTGCGGATAGCGGTGCAGCAGGTAGCTGATGGGCCCGAGAGGACCGTCCATCAGCTCCCTCAGCCGGGCCACGACGGGCAGGAACCGCTTCTTGTGCGCGATCATCAGCGTCACGCCGGTCTGGCGGCACGCCTCGATCATCCCGTCACACTGCTCCACCGTCGAGGCCATCGGCTTCTCGCACAGCACGTGCACCCCGCTGCGCGCGGCCATTTCCGTCAGCGGCAGGTGGCTCTTCGGCGGCGTGCAGATGCTGACGGCATCGAGATCGTGCGTCTCGAACATCGCCTCGGCCGACGAGTACGCCGTCACCGACGCGTTGGCCGCCACGCTCTCGAGCACGTCCGTGTCGGTATCACAGATGCCCGCCAGCTCGAACTGCTCCATCTCCTCAAACTCCGCCACATGCGTCCGGCCGACGCCGGCGAGTCCGACCACGGCGATGCGAAGTGCCATACCTGTTATCACCTGATTTCAGCGGGACGCCGCCCCTCGCGCGAGGATCGCCTGCAACTGACCGGCCCATGTCGCCGCTTCCTCGAAGCCGCGTATTCGTCCCAGCTCGGCCCCGTGTGGCGCCAGGACCAGGGCCGTGGGATAGATGTCGATACGCCAGTGCTCCACGGCCGGCAAGTTGCCGTCGCCCTCGACCCGCGTGCACACGAGGCTCCGCAGCATGTCCTTCACGTGAGCGTCCGTG
>JASFTE010000004.1:0-26414 GCA_050114035.1 Armatimonadota bacterium
GGAGGGCAGGGAAGTGGACCTGCGCGTCGCCGGTCGCGTGCTCGACAAGAGCTACTGGCCGCAGATACGGAGTGCCGTGACCACGCACGATCTGGATGGACGATTCGAGTACTGCGGCGAGGTGGAGTTTGCCGACAAGCTGCGCTTCCTGCGGCGCTGTAGTGTCTTCTGCGTCCCCAGCAGGCTGCCAGAGGCCCGTGGCCTGGCGGCCATGGAGGCCATGGCCTCCGGAGTACCCGTGGTGGTACCGGATGCTGGGACATTCCCCGAGATGCTCGACTTGGTGCGGGGCGGGCTGCTGTTCCCACCCGGGGATGCGGCGGCCCTCGCCGCGAAGCTCGCGCATCTCATGGACGACCCCGAAGAGGCTGATCGCCTGGGGCGCCAGGGGGCTGAGGGCGTGGGCGTACACTACGGCGAGGAGCAGGCTGTGGAGGACATGGCGGCCACGCTCGAGGCTGTCGTGGGCGTTCAGCAATCATGAGCCGCACACGGAGGACACCGATGCCAACGCGCAGGAGATTGAGCCTGGTCCGGTTGCCGGGCACGATCGCCACTGCCATTCTCCGACGGCGGGTAGTCGTCGTGGCCGCGCTTCTCGTGTTCGGCGGTGTGCCTTTCGGCTGCCGTGCCGGCAGCGCCGCGGACTGGCCCCATTGGCGCGGGCCGAACCGGAACGACATCACCTCCGAGAGCTCGGGCTGGGAGCAGGGCGCCTGGCCGCTGGGAGATCCGGCGTGGACGAGAAACGTCGGCCGCGGCGCCACGTCGCCTATTGTCGTGGAAGGCCGCCTCTACACGATGGGCTGGAATGGCAACAGGGACTACGTCTACTGCCTCGATGCCGCCACCGGAGAGGAGCTGTGGAAGCAGTCGTACGCCTGCCCCAAGTACGGCAGGCGGCACAACGGTGACACGGGAGCGTACGACGGTACTACGTCCACGCCCTCATACGACGCCGCGACCGCCTACCTCTACACGCTGAGCACGGACGGCGACCTCAACTGCTGGGACACCGGGAAGAACGGCGAGAAGGTCTGGAGCCTGAATCTCTATGACGCGTACGCCGTCAAGCAACGGCTGTTCGTTGGGCAGGGCCTGCGAGACTACGGGTATACCACGTCGCCGCTCGTGTATGGCGACTGGGTGATTGTGGAAGTGGGAGACGACGAGGGGACTCTCATGGGCTTCGATAGGGCCACGGGCAAACGGAAGTGGGCCTCGGAGTGCAAGGACCCGGCCGGGCACAGCGGCGGCCTCGTGCCGATGACCGTGGGACGCGTTCCGTGCGTCGCGGTGCTGACGCTGCACAGGCTCCTGGTGGCCCGCCTCGACTGGGGCCACGAGGGAGAGACAGTGGCGACCTACGACTGGGAGACGGACTTCGCCAACAACATTCCCACTCCCGCCGTGTCGGGGGACTCCGTGGTGCTGATCAGTGGCTACAACATCAGCAAGGTGGTCAGACTCAGGGTCGGGTTCAGCGGGGTGACCAAGCTCTGGGAGCAGAAGTACATCTCCAAGGTGTGCTGTCCGGTGATTTACGATGACCATCTGTACTTCGCCTGGGGGAAGCTCCGCTGCCTCGACTTCGCCACGGGCGAGCAGCGGTGGGAGGGAGGCAGGTTCCGCGACGACTCGTCGTGCCTCGTCACCGCCGACGGCAGGCTGATCGCGTTCGGCAGCCGGAGCATCGCCCTCGTGGAGACGGCCGACAGGTCCCCCACGGCGTACAAGGAGCTGTCCCTCAAGACGGGCGTCGGCTCAAGGCAGACCTGGCCGCATATCGTGCTGGCCAACAGCAGGCTGTACGCCAAGGACCGCGAGGGGAACCTGTTCTGCTTCGCTCTTCGGGATTGAGCCCCGGGGCAGCCCAAACGCCCCCAACATAGCATTTGCCTTGATCGCCGAGTAGAGGTAAGATGGGCGGCTGACCGCCGAAAGGCCGGCGCATGGCACATCGTGGGAGGCGACACGCCGATGGGAAGCAAAGTGAATCGCCGAGACTTCATCAAGACGACGGCATTGTCCGTTGCGTCATTCTCCGCGGGCGGGTACTTCACGCAGTCCCGGGCCCAGGAGTCAACGTCACCGAACGAGCGGCTCAACATCGCCATGATCGGCTCCTGGGGCCGAGCGCGGGCCAACGGGAAGGGCGTGAAAGGCGAGAACTTCTACGCTCTCTGTGACATCGATGAGCGCAACTATGGCCAGTTCATCGACAAGTTCCCCGAGGCCGCGAAGGCCAAGCGCGAGAACGACTGGCGCCGCCTGCTGGATGACCAGAACATCGACGCGGTGGTGATCAGCACCGCCGACCAGGTGCACGCCCTCGCCGCCGTGAAGGCGATGCAGATGGGCATGCATGTGTACTGCGAGAAGCCGCTGGCGCACTCGGTCCACGAGGCCCGGCGCGTCCGCGAGGTCTACGCGGAGTGCCGGGGCACGGTCGCGACCCAGATGGGCACCCAGATACATGCCCGCGAAAACTACCGGAGGGTGGTGGAGCTGATCCAGAGCGGCGCCATCGGCCCGGTGCGCGAGGCGCACGTCTGGTGCAGCCGGACCATCCCGCCGCTCGAGCCGATGGAGGGCACTCCCGAGATACCGGATCACCTGGAGTGGGACCTCTGGCTCGGCCCCGTGCTCGACCGGCCGTATCACCCGGGCTATTTGCCGGGCAACCTCAACTGGAACCGCCGCTGGGACTTCGGCAACGGTGTCCTGGGCGACATGGGCAGCCACCTGATCGATCTGCCATGGTGGGCCCTCAAGCTGAGCAAGCCCAGGTCCGTGTACGCCGTAGGCCCCCACCCCGATCCCATCAAGAACCCCGAGTGGATGATCGCGACCTGGAAGCATGGGCCGCGCCCGGGCAATCCAGCTCTCGATGTGCCGGTGACGGTCAAGTGGTACCACGGGGGCCAGGTCTGGGCGTACCGCCCGAAGATCGAGACGGGCGTGAACCTGCCGGAGTGGTTCAACGGCATCCTGTTCGTGGGCGACGACGGGATGCTGCTGGCCGACTACGGTAGGTGCGTGCTGCTGCCCGAGGAGAAGTTCAAGGACTTCGAGCCGCCGGAGCAGACGATCCCGCCATCGCCGGGGCACTATGCCGAGTGGATCGAGGCGGCGAAGACGGGCGGCGAGTCGCTGTGCAACTTCGAGTACTCCGGCTCCCTCATCGAGCACAATCTGCTCGGTAACGTGGCCTTCCGCGCGGGCGAGGAGCTCAAGTGGAACGCGAAGGCGCTGAAGGCCAGGAATTGCCCGGAGGCAGACCAGTTCATCCGCCGTGAGTACCGGGAGGGGTGGACAATCTAGCCCGTCACTCCCCGTTGAACTGCCGGATGGCCGCGAACATGGCCAGGATGTTCTCGGGCGGGACATCGGGGAGTATGTTGTGGATGGCGCTGAAGACGAATCCCCCGCCGGGCGCGAACACCTCCATGCGCCCCAGCACGTGGGCTGCCACCTGCTCGGGCTCGGCCCGGTTGAGGACCTCGCGCGTATCGCAGCCGCCCCCCCAGAATGTAATGTCGCGGCCGAACTCCCGCTGCAGTCTGTCGGGCTCCATGTCGCGGCAGTTCGTCTGGACGGGGTTGATGACGTCGAACCCGGCCTCGATCAGGTCGGGCAGCAGCTCGTAGATGGAGCCGCAGGAGTGCAGGAAGGTCTTCATCGGCGTGTGCGTGTGGACGTACTGGCAGAGCTGAGTATGACGCGGCTTGAAGAACCGGCGGTAGATGTCGGGTCGCATGAACGGGCCGCCGTCCAGGCCGAGATCGTCACCGAAGCGCAGGATGTCGCAGACGTCGCCCACGGCCGCGCACACCTTCTCGAGGGTCGCCAGATGCCGCTGCATGAGCGCATCGAGAAGCCGCTCCACGCCCACCGGGTCGGTCACCAGATCCATGAGGAAGTTGTCCAGGCGGCGCAGGAAGGTGCCCCACTCGAACAGGTTGCAGCCGCAGACGGCGATGATGGCACGATCCGTTGAGGCCCGCAGCTCGAGCGCCCGGGCCCGGAACTGCTCCCAGAAGTCCGCCTCGCCCGCCCGGTCCCACGGGCTGTGCGGCAGTGCCGCCCAGAGCACCTTCGCCATGGCGTCGTCCAGGTCGCCGACGCGGTCCGGGCAGCCGTCCAGGTACGGGTAGCAGGCCTGGTCGAAGAAGGCGCCGCCAGCCGGCATGCGGGCGATGGCGGTGCCGTCCCAGGCCCGCGCGAGCCATGAGCCGTCGGGCTGTCGCTCGGGTCGGAACCACGTCGGGTACTGGGCGGGCTGTCCGTCGGGAAGCTCCACGTCGTACCAGTCGGCGTCGTCGCAGTTGAACGCGCGGCCGACGTCCACCACATCGATTCCGAAGCGATCCAGAATGCCATCCTCGGGCTGGGCGATCTGCTGCACGACGTCGTAGACCCGCACGTGCCCCTCGTGCATGCCCAGATGCTGCTTGAGCCTCCCGTACGCGATCGCCGAGATGCCCGAGCTCGGAGTCGCGCCCAGGTCCACGGGCACACGGTCGGGCTCGCGGTGCTCGATGGCGGCAAGGACACGCTGTCGCGGCGTCAGTCGCAATGGAACACTTCCTCCATCGACGCCCACCATTCGCCCTCCGCACGGTCGGCGAGAGCGACCTGGCACGGGTCGGTGTGCTTCCACCACTCCTGCGTGACGGGGTCGTCGGCCATCTTCTTCATGTCGGCCTCGAAGTCATCGCCGATGTACTCGAAGTAGCTGAACAGGTAGTGCTTCCCGTCGTCCAGCTTCCGCAGGAAGATGGAGTAGTTGCGGATGTTGCAGTTGCTGATCTGCTTGAGTACGTCGGGCCAGACGGCGGCATGGAGCCGCTTGTACTCGGCGATCTTCTCGGGATCGAGGCCAATGACCATTCCGTAGCGCTTCATCGAGTACTCCTCTCTGCCGTTGTGGTTGCCCCCTGGCGCAGACTATGCACGATCGCCGTCCCCGGCAAGCCTGGCGGCGCCGGGGAACACCCCCCGGGGCGCTCCGCCCTTCTCGTCCGACTCGACGGTCCATAGTCACGCCTCTCCGGTGACCTCAGCCGTGCCTGTGCATGCGGCCCGCGCGCCGAGCGAAGAACTCGCGTATCTGGTCGATGGCGATGGCCAGCAGGATCAGGCAGCCGAGGTAGACGTTCATGTAATACGGGTTGGCCTTCAGCTCGATGAGGCCGTGGCGGATGAGCGTGTAGACGATGCCGCCGAGCAGAATGCCGAAGGCGGAAATGGCCCCGCCCATCAGGCTCGTGCCGCCGATGATGGCCACCGCGAATGACACGATGAGCCAGGCGTCGCCCGTCTCCGGGGCCGCCGAGCCCAATTCCGACGCCCAGAGCACCGCCGTGAGGGCGGCGAAGAGGCCCGACAGGACGTTCGCGCCCACGATCATGCCGTTGGTGTTGACACCCGCGAGTCGGGCGGCCTCCAGGTTGCCGCCCGTGGCCAGCATGCGGCGACCGAAGACCGTGTTGCGGTAGATGCAGCCCACCGCGAGCAGCACCGCGACCATGATGATGAACACGTACGGAATGCCGAGCAGCCGGCCCTGCCCGACGGCCGTGAACGACTGCGGCACCTCGTACGGCTCCCCGCCTGAGATCCCCGAGCGCAGGCCCATGAAGACGAACATGGTTGAGAGCGTGACGATGAAGGCGTTGATCTGCAGCTTGACGATAAGCAGCCCATTCAGCAGCCCCGCGCCCAGGCCGACAGCCAGGCCGGCAGACACGGCAAGCCAGATCGGCAGGCCCCAGTCGTCCAGGCAGATGCCCAGCACGACCGTGGCGATGCTCCCGATGGCGCCGACCGACAGGTTGAGGCACCCGACAACGAGGCAGACGGCCTGGGCCAGCGCGATCAGCACGAAGAATGCAACCTGGCGGGATACCACGAACCGCGTGTACGGAGTGAGGAACGTATCCGACGAAGCGGCGATGATGCCGAAGAGGATCCCCGCGGCCAGCACGAGTCCCACCGTCCGGCCGGGGATCAGCTCGCGTGTCTCCGCTCGTGAGGGCGTCTCGCTGGCAGCGGGGTCGGTCATTCGGGCTCTCGGCCAGGCAGACCCAGGTGCTTGGTCTTCACGTCCGTGAGGATGCGGTCGGTGGCCGCGCGGACCTCGTCGGCATACGTGTCGAGGTTCGCCGCGGTGACGACGACGATGCCGGCGTTGATGAACTGGTAGTCCTGGCGCGGCGCCCAGCCGTCGAGCATGAGCTTCAGGATGGTGGTGCTGATGTAGCCGTGCCCGAAGGGGTTCTGGGCGATGGTCGCATCGATGTGTCCGTCGCGGATGGCCTGGAGGACGGTGGTGTCCGTGTCGATGCCGATGAACCGGATGCGTTTATGTTCCGGGTCTTTGTGCCACTCGGTGAGGATGGCGGCGGCGGCGACGGTGGGGTTGTAGCCGGTGGTGATGATCCCGTCGATCTCCTCCCCCCGGGCGGCCAGGGCGCTCTGGATCTTCTCCTTCGCCACGCTGACCTGAAACATGTCCGAGATCGTCTGCACGATGTGGACATCCGGGTACGTGTCCACGACCTCGTTGATGCCCTGGTCCCGCTTCTTGGTGTTGATGTCAGTGACGGTCTCGAGGACGTTGAGCACATTGCCCTTCTGGCCCATCATCTTGACGAGCTCCTCGGCGGCCACCATGGCGGCTCGCTTGATGTCGGTCGCCACGGTGAAGGTCGCCGGGGTCGGCAGGTTGGGCTCCGCTCCGTAGGCCACGACCAGTTGGTTGTTTCGCTTGAGCTGGCCGAAGAGCCCGTTGGCCCCGGCCGGGTCGCCGGGGTAGATGCTGAATGCCTCGTGGCCCCTGGTGGAGAGCGCCTTGACATTGGCGTTCTCGTTGTCCTGGGTCCACTCCTGGCCGACGACCTTGAGGATGTCTACTCCGAGGTCCTGCTCGGCCGCCTCAACTCCCTGTCGCACCTCGCTCACGTAGGGATGGGCGCTGGGGCCGTACCAGACGATGCGCTCCACGGCCTCCTTCGGGCGGCACGATTGGATGGTCACGAGGGCCGCGACGATGGCGACGACGGCAACCAATGGGAGGGCGTTCCTCATGGGCTCTTCCTCAGCGCCTCTTTGACTCTCCGAGGAGTCATGGGCAGTTGGCGCACCCTTGCTCCGGTGGCATCGCAGATGGCATTGGCAACGGCGGCGCCCACGGTGATGATGGCCGGCTCGCCTCCGCCCTGCGGGTCGGCGTTCTTGTCCTCAACGAAGACCGTCTCGATCCGCGGCAGCCACGAGAAGCGCGGGAGCTCGTAGGTACCGAAGTTGCGGTCCAGCACCTCTCCACCCCGGAACCGGACCTCCTCGGTCAGTGCGTACCCGAGGCCCATCATGCTGCAGCCTTCCACCTGAAGCGTCGCGCCCTGCGGGTTGACGACCAGGCCCATGTCCTGGGCACAGACGATGCGCGTCACCTGGACGGCGCCGGTCCTCTCGTCCGCCTCGAGCTCAGCGATCATGGCCACGGACGTCCCGACATCCGTCCCACAGGCGACGCCCCAGCCTCGCCCAGTCGGCTTGCTCGCCGACCGCCACCCGAACTTCTCCGCGGCCGCCTTCAGCACACCGCGCATCTTCTCGTCTGCCAGGTTTCTCAGGCGGAACTGCACCGGGTCCATCCCGGCCTTCGCCGCCATGATGTCGATCTGTGATTCCCGGGCGAAGGTGTTCGTGTTGTTGGCTGGCGCGCGCCAGGCTCCGGTGTCGAACGGATGCGCTCCGCCGCCCCCGTGGGAGACGGTGGCGTGATCGGGGATGTCGTAGAAGTGCCGTGCGCCCCGGGATCCGGCGAAGTACACGTGGTAGTCCCAGAAGGCGATCGCTCCCTCGTCCGTGATGCCCGACCGGATCTTCACCACCGCGGCCGGCCGGAAGCTGTCGTAGAAGAACGCCTCCGCTCGAGTCCAGGCGATCTGCACCGGTCTTCCGGCCAGCTTGGCGATGCGAGCAGCCTCCACAGCCTGCTGATTCTTGGTCTTCCCGCCGAACCCACCGCCGACAAAGGGCGTGATGATGCGCACGTTGTCACTGGAGACGCCCAGCGCATTGGCGACCTCGTCCTTCGCTCTGAACGGTGTCTGCGTCGAGGCCCACACTGTCGCCTTCCCGCGCTCGATCTGCGCAACCGCAGTATGCGGCTCGATCTGCGCGTGCGCGACGTAGCCATCCAGGTACGTCTCCTCGAACACCTGCGTCGCTCGCCCCTCACCTCTCCCAAGGTCTCCGCCGTCCGCCACCGTGTTGCCATCGTCCGCCACCTTGAGGAGGTGGTCGAAGATGCTCTCGTGGTCAACCTCCGGCTTCGGGATGTCGAACTCCGCCTTGACCTTCGACAGTGCCCTCGCGGCCTCGTCCGGGTGCTCGTGGAGCACCGCGATGAGGTCGCCGTCGCTGACTACCCGCGCGCCCTTGATCGTACTCGCGCCGGACACATCGACACTGGTCAGCGTCGCCCCGTGAGCTGGCGGCCGCACGAGCTTCGCATAGAGCATCTCAGGAGGCCGAATATCCCCGGCGTACTTCGCCGCGCCCGTCACCTTCGCCACCGCATCATTGCGCCGCGTCGGCTTGTTGATGAACTTGAACTCCGCCGGCGTCTTGAGGGGCGGCGGCGTGTCGAGGCGCCTCGCAATGCGCTGCCCCTTCGTGAGCTGCGCGTACGACACGCGCTTGTTGTTGCTCCTGTGGTCGAATACCACGCCATCCTCGACCGCCAACTGCTCGATGGGCGTGCTGAGCTGCTCGGCGGCCAGCTCCAATAGGACGCGCCTGGCCTCTGCGCCGGCGGCCCGGAGCGGCGGGCCGAAGCGTCGAGTGGTCAACGAGCCAAAGGTGCCCATGTCCCAGGGACACAGGTCGGTGTCTCCCATCACCATGTGGACGGCGTCGAGGGCGACGTCGAGCTCGTCGGCAAGCATCTGCGCCAGGGAGGTCACGATGCCCTGGCCCATCTCGATCTTGCCCGTGTATCCCGTGACCTCGCCGTCCTCGCCGATCCGCAGGAACGCATTGAAGTCGTCTGGCAGCCGCGGACGAGATCGCCCGCGCCGCTGCGCCAGCGCGCTGGAGTCCCCCACAGTGAACAGAATGATGATGCCGCCGCCCAGGAGCTGCAGCAGATCGCGCCGCGTCATCGGGAGCTCGGGGATGTCGTCCGTGAAGTCAAACTCCATGTACTCATCGTGATCCATCTCAGGCCCCTCCCCTCATGTCCGTGGCCGCCGCCTGAATCGCCTCGACGATCCGTTTGTGTGCCCCGCAGCGGCACAGATTGTGCTCCATTCGCTCGAGGATCTCCGCATAGGAGGGCCGGGGGTTGTCGCGCAGGAGGCTGTACGCGTTCAGGATCATGCCGGGGGTGCAGAAGCCGCACTGCAGCCCGTCGTGCTCCGCGAACGCCTTCTGGAGCGGATGCAGTTCGCCGTTGCGTGCCAGGCCCTCAATCGTTGTCACTGCCTTCCCCTGCACCCGTTTGACGGTGACCATGCAGGACCGAACGGCCGTATCGTCCACGAGCACCGTGCAGGCGCCGCAGTGGCCCTCGCCGCAGCCATACTTCGTGCCGGTCAGCGCCAGGTCACCGCGCAGCACCCACAGCAGGGCGCGGTCGCTGTCCACGGTCAACGTGGTGGGCTTGCCATTCAGTGTGAACCGGACGACCTGTTCCATCGTCAGCTCCTCCATCTGCGTCCGGGGTGGCCCGTGTCGGCCGGAGTCCGATGCTCGCAGAAGGCCCTCCGACCGAACGGGAAGTGTACGTCCCTCGCTTCATCGCCAGTCATCAATCAAAACGCTCCTGGCGTGCCGGCACCCCACCATTCGCCAGTACCCATTGGTCTCGCCGCCGACCACGAGCACGTTGATATCGCCCAGCCGGAACATGGGTACCAGCTCGTCGTCCGCGGCCGCGAGCATCGTGGCGTAGGGCTCGACTCCATTCAGCGCCCGCGGCTGAACGTAGTTCTCAATGAGCTGATAGTCCCAGTACACGCCGGCAGGCAGCGTGGCATTGTCGTGGATCCACTGGATGAGCTTCTCCTTCGTGTCGAACCCGCCCCGATCGACGAACTGGTTGGCCGTTATGGGGTCCAGCACCAAAGTGGGTGGGCTGTGAGGGTCCATGCCGCGGAGCAGGTTGGTCACGTGCTCGCGCCAGTGTTTCTCCCGCAGGCCGAGGGAGAAGGCGGTGGAGCGGCAGCCCGGGAAGACGCTGACGACGCTGTCCTCGGGCTTGAAGCCGTGCTGCACATGGAACGGCTCCCAGGGGCTTCGCTCCTCGTTCTCCGCGAAGGTGATGCCGGCGTACGCGTACGCGTTTCCCTGCGAGCCCACGTAGGTCTTCCCCGGCTCTGACCCGCCCTGCAGGTTCTGCGACAGGAGGCCGTACGCCCGCCCGATGGTGGCGTTGGCGTGGTTGTACGGGCCCATGGCCCCGGTGCCCCAGTTCATCCCGATCTCGTGCCGGATGGGGCCGTTGACGACGGCCATCATCGCCATGGAGCTCGTCGTGCTGCCGCGGGCCGACACGCGGCTGGCCGCCAGGGCCAGGATGACCGGGAAGTACTCGGGCCTGGCTCCTGCCATCACGGCATTCACGGCGACCTTCTCCACGGTGTACTCCCAGGCTTCCCGCGTGGAGGTGGGCCGCATGGTCCCGACGACCTCATCGGGGGCGTGGCTCGTCCCCGCCAGCATCTCGGCGACTCGGTCCTCAGCGGGGAGCACGATCGGGAGGCCGTCCGTCCACTTGCTCTCGAGGAAGAGGCCGTGCAGGTTGTGCTCAGTATCGGGCTCGAGCAGCCTCGGGGTGGATCTGTCGAAGCTGACCTGCTGCTCATCCTCGTCGGCCAGCGGCCGGGTCAGTGCGTTGATGACCTCGGTCATGACCGGCCGACCGGTCACCGGGTCGTCGCCGTGCACGTATGCCCGCAGCTCGTCGGGGGACTTGCCCATCACGGGCATGGGGACGAAGACGTGCCGCAGCTGCGGCATCCCGTCGGCATACGTCGAGCCCTTGACCACGCTCACGAAGGACTCGGTCTGTATCGAGGCGGTGGGCACGCCGTACTGGCTTTCGAGTGTGATGCAGTGGCCGGCGACCGCCGGCGCGCAGGTACTTCAGTGGCCGACGCCGAGTATCATCGCATCGGCGCGCTTCTTGATCTCGGCGAAGAGCTCCGGGTCGTCTTCCGTGTAGACTCCGGACTTCCTGGTAAGCACCGTCTTCGTCTGGGGCATGTGCTCGGCGAACCAGGCCTGCATCTGCCCCAGGAGGAGGTCGCCATCATCGAACCGGCAGTCCACCAGGTACACCGTCTTGCCGTCCAGACTGTCGGGACGCGGCGCCATCCCCAACTGCGTGATCTTCGGCGGATGGCCCATGGGGTTGTGGACCACGAGCTGCTGGCCTGGATCTGCGTTCGCGTGCATAGGCAGATTCCTCCTTCAGAGCCGGCGGACGGGCGGCCCGCTATCGTCCCAGGCACAGCACCTTGCCGTCGGTGGTGGACAGATAGAGGCGTCCGTTGGCGGCGGCCATGCCGTCGTGTACCGGAACACTGTCGAGCTGGTGCTGGGCCCGTTTCTCGCCGTCGGTGGACACGGCCCAGAGAAGGGCGCCCTCGCTGCCCTCGTACACGGCGAGCTGCCGGGCGAGCAGTTCCTGGGTGGCGGGCTGGTCGAAGGTGCTGAGGGACTCCACCTCGTCCACCACGTCCGGCGGGCCGGCGATGAAGATGGTGTCGCCCGCCAGCACCATGGCACGCACCAGGATGGGGATGTCCTGCGTCCAGTGGCGCGCGAAGCCTCGCGTCGGGCGCCGGCCCGCTCCGCCGCGCCTTCTCTGCTGGCCCGTCTCCGTCGGGAGCACCTCCGGCTGCTTGGCCGCCGCGAATAACTGGTACTCCATCGGCGTCGTCCACCGGTAGTACTGCGGCTGGCGGCCGTAGCCGTATACGGTAGTGTCGTCGAACACGAGCGGCCGACCGGCCGGTGCGACCCGGCCCGCCTGGGAGTAGCCGCCCGCGCCGGACTTCCACACCCGGCCGTAGACCCAATACGACCGGTGCCACCAGATATCGTCCAGGAAGCCCGTGGGACAGAACAGGTGCGGCCCCTCGCCCGTCTGCTCGGATACGTTGAGCGTCGGGATCTCGAGCTCCTGCCGCTCGCCCTCCAGCGTGAAGCGCTGGGAGCGCATGTAGAGGTACTTCCCGTCGCAGGAGAGCACGTCCGGCAGGGCCACGGGCATGTTGAGGCCCTTCATGATCACCTGCAGGTTCTCGCCGGACTCGGGCACCCGGTCGTCCAGGGTACTTTCGGCGAGCTTGCGCCCGGTCCTGGGGTCGAGCTGCAGGAGGCGCAGCCCGCCGTCCACGAACATGGAGCGCCCGGCCACACAGTGCAGGACGCCGTCGTGGATGAGCACACTGCCGTGCACGGGCCAGACCGACTCGACCTGTTCGAAGTACGTCATGCGCAGATCGGCCGGCGCGGCCCGGAAGCGCCACATGAGCTCCCCGTCGTCGGCGCGGAGGCAGTAGACGTAGCCATCCGCCGAGCCAAAGAGCACCCGGCCCTCGAAGATGGTGGGCGGCGAGTCCACCCGTCCGCCCGTCGTGTAGCTCCAGACCTCGGCGCCGGAATCCGCCGCCAGCGCGTGCACGGTGTGCGTGTCGATGGAGGCGACGAACACCTTCCCGTAGGCCATCACGACGCTGGAGAGCCGCCCGCCAAGCTCGGCCTCCCAGGCGGGCCGCAGGTTGCTGGGCACTGCCGCCTTCGCGCGTCCGCTGCGCGATGCGTCAGAGCGATACGTGGGCCACTCGGCCTGAGCGCCCGCCGCGCTGCCGACCTGCGCACCGTACGCGGGCCCGCGCTGCAGACGCTCGGCGCCCCCCGCCCGCAGGATGCGCTCGCGCTCGGGCGATGCCGGAGCCAGGGCGTTGAAGCCGTACAGCTTGGCCTCCAGGTAGCAGGCGCACGGGTGCGGCGGATTGTAGATCATCCCGTTGGCGGGCATGATGCCGTACAGGCACGCGCCGCGCACCCAGTGGTGGCACTCCCAGTGCTCGGTCTTCGGATCCACGAACTCGATGCCCGTGCGGGAGGTGAGAATGTATTCGTCTGTCGCCTTGGCGCGGTGGCACCGGTGGTGGAACCAGTGCGTCTCCACGTCGGGCAGGAACTCCTTGTTCACCTCGCCCGTGTGGGGGTCGCGGCCGATCATGACGCCCGAATGGCTCCCGTGCGTGGTCTGCGGGGTCCACACGAGGCCCTGCACGACGAGGACGTCCTCCGGCGACTTGTAGCCGGACTCCGGGTGCTCGGCGGTCCAGAGCGTCTTGCCCGTCTCCGCCGACAGCGCGTACATGGCGTTGGGGCCGCCGCCGCGGTCGACCTCGCCGGGCAGGGCGCTGCCGCCCGAAAACAGCACCACACCCTCGTAGACCACCAGCGTCGGGGCAAAGAACGTCGGGATCTGCTTGCGCCGGCCCACGGTCTCGGAGCGCCAGAGCAGCTGGCCGCTGTCGCGCGCCACGCACACGACTCTGTCCCCATCGCAGAAGTACACGTGCGCCGCGTCGGCGGTCAGCGTGAGCGGCAGAACGTCGGGCTGCCGCAAGCTCCACAGCGGCTTGCCGGAGTCGGCGTCCACGGCCATGACGCGCCGTGGGCCCTCCACGAAGGTGTAGTTCAGCTCGCGCGGGTTGTCCGGCTGGCGGAAGGGCGAGTCGTTCACCAGCAGGAAGAGCACGCCGTCCGAGAGGATCAGCTCTTCCGTGCCCGCCGTCCGCTCGTAGGTCCGGACCGTCTCGCCCGTCGCCGCGTCGAGCTCGCTCACGGCGGCTTCGAGCCCCAGGGTCACGTACACGGAGTCGCCCATGGCCACCAGCCGGCGCGGCAACTGCGCCGGGCCGCTCTTGAGCCGGAACATCCGCGTGTGCCAGTGCTCAATCGGGCGGTTCCACAGGACCGTGCCGCTGAAGGCATCGCGGGCCACCAGGCGCCACTCGGACGGCAACTGGATCGCCTGCGGCGAGGCATGGTCGAAGATGTAGAACAGCCGCCCCCCGGCCGAGACCATTGCGCTGGCCCCGGACATGTGGTCGTGGTGGCGCGAGTAGCGCGGGCTGCCGACCCATTGCAGTTGCCGCGGCGGCCCGATGGCGGTGTCATGCGCCACGGCGTTGTTGCTGGCGTCGTGCAGGTAGTGCGTCCACTCGTCCATCTCATCGGGACGCGGCTTGGCGCTCGCGGTCCACTTGGCGCCGGTCTTCACGTAGGCCACGCCGTTGGGCGCCAGGACGCGGCGCACCTCGCGCATGGAGACGTTGCCGAGCCGCTCAGCGACGAGCAGGTTCACGAGGTTGTCGGTGTACGGCAGCCGGCCGCCCCGCGACCGATCGACCGCCACGGCGCCGTACAGGCCGAGCGCCCGGATATGCTCCCGGGCCGCCTCCACGTTCTGTGCACGCGCGTCGAGGCCGTGCAGCAGGTAGCTATCGTTCGCGCGCAGTGCCGCCGTCAGCTTCCCGTCACCACACCCCAGATGCACTACCAGGCCGCCCTTGACACCGGTGGCGTCGAGGATCTCCTGCGCCAGCGCCTGCGGGGACTGGTCCGCGGCCCACAACATCCCCACCTGACAGACACACACGCCGATCAGCGCAAGCACACCGACGATCCTGATTCTGCTGTTCACGGTTCTCTCTCCCTGACGGGGATCCGTCCGTAACTGCGGGTGCCCGCAGTCAGCCATGATTTGCACACTGTACAAGGTTCTCGCTCGCGCGTCGAGCCATGGGCTCATCGAGGGCTTTGCCGGGAGGACTGGTCCGGCAGGGCGCGAAGGGTAGCCCCCGTCGGACGGAAAGGCCACGCATTCGGCCACGCGATCGGGAGGCTGATGACATTGCGGCAGCTTAGCAGACGGCGTTTCCTGGGCAGTTCTGCCAAAGGTATGCTCTGGGCCGGCGTCGGCGCGGCGGCCATCCGCCGCTCACGGCGCAGCGTCGCGGCCAACGACAAGGTGATCCTCGGAGCCATCGGCCTCGGGGGCCGGGGCTCCGGGCTCGTACGCCGATTCGCCACCCGACCCGACATCGAGTTCGCCTACCTCTGCGACCTGGATCCACGCCGCGGAACGAATGTCCCTGACACGCTCGGGGACGCTCAGGAGCGGCCGGCCAGGCGAGTAGCCGACTACCAGCAGGTGCTCGACGACCCCGACGTGGACGCCGTCATCATCGCCACGCCAGACCACTGGCACGGCCCGCTGACGGTGTACGCCTGCCAGGCGGGCAAGGACGTGTACGTCGAGAAGCCGCCCTCGCACAACGTCTGGGAGGGCCGCAAGATGGTGGAGGCCGCGCGCCGCTATGACCGCGTGGTGCAGGTGGGCACGCAGAACCGCAGCGCGCCCTATGTCCGGAAGGCGCTGGAGTACATCCGCGGCGGCGCTCTCGGCACGATCCACCTGTGCAAGGTCTTCAACCTCAAGTCCGGCGGGCCATACAGCGAGCCACCCGACAGCGACCCGCCCCCCGGCGTGGACTACGACAGGTGGCTCGGCCCCGCGCCCATGCGGCCCTTCAACGAGGGCCACTTCCACCGGGGCTGGAAGAAGTACTGGGCCTACTCCGGCGGCGACGCGGCCGACGACGGCGTCCACCAACTGGACATCGCCCGCTGGCTCATTGGCCGGGACTACCCGACCGCCATCTCCGCCACCGGCGGCAACCTGGCCTTCGACGACGACCGGGAGGTCCCGGACACCCAGGTGGTCGCCTACGACTTCGACGATCTCGTGATGACCTTCGAGCTCACCCAGTGGGCCCCCTACATGAAGAAGACGCTGGGCAGGATCCGGGAGACGGACGAGTTCCCCTACTGGCCGCAGAACTCAACCCGCATCGAGCTGTACGGGACGAAGAACCTGATGATCATGGGCCGCCATGGCGGCGGCTGGCAGGCGTTCACTGGCGAGGGCGAGGTGGTGGCGCGGGAGTACGGCCACAACCCGAACGACGCGCATCAGGAGAACTTCATCAACTGCATCCGCAGCCGCGAGCTGCCCAACGCCGACATCGAGAAAGGGCACCGGAGCGCCTGCCTGGTGCACCTGGGCAACATCGCCTATCGCATCGGGCGCAGGCTGACGTTCGACGCGGCGAAGGAGGCCTTCGTCGGCGACCTGCCGGCGAACCGCCTCCTGAAGCGCACGTACCGCAAGCCGTACGTGATCCCGGAGCGTGTGTAGGCAGGCGCATGAGATGCGCGTCCGGACTGCGGACTGACCTCAGCACCCGGCGAGGAACTGCGCTCCCTGGACAATGCCCAGCCGCCGGCCCTCCGTGTCCTCGGTGAAGTTCGCGTCCTCCAGCTCGATGGACACGCAGCCGGCATATCCCGCGGACTCCAGGATGCGGAACGCGGGCGTCCAGCGCATCACGCCGTGCCCGGGGATCGTGTAGCGCCAATGCATCCCCCCGAAGCGCACGGGCGTGGCGAACGTGGGCGGCTGTTCGCTGCCGAACTCGTACAGGTTGTCGGACAGCAGCTCCGTGTCCTTGCCGTGCATGTGCACGACGCGCCCGGCGAACTCGTCCAGGAAGCGCAGCGGATCGATGTTCATGCGAATGAGGTGCGACGGGTCGTAGTTGATGCCGATGGCCTCGGAGGCGCACTCCGTGAACAGCGCCCGCAGGGTCTCCGGCGTGCAGCAGATCGCACCCGGCCCCGGCCAGCCCTCGATGGAAACGCGGGCGGCGCTCTCCTCCAGAGCCGGCACGAGCCCGCCGTAGCTCTCGAGCATGTAGCCGAAGTACTCCGCGCGCGGGAGGTTGGGATCCTCGGGCAGCATGACCACCATGTAGTTCAGCGGCCCGAGGGCCGCGTTGGCCCGGATGAGCTCGGCGTTGGCCGCGACTGTCTCGCTGCGCTTCCCTTGGTCCGCCGAGAGGAGGGCTTTCATGTCCAGCAGGCCGATGGTGCCGATGCGCAGGCCGGCATCCTGAACTGACTTGACCTCCTCGGGCGATGCGCCGTCGATGACCTCCAGGTCGTTCTTCTTCGCCCACGCGATGACATCATTGATGTCCCCCTGCGCGTCCGGCCCGAGTCCTCCCTTGATGAAGCCGATGGGAAAGCGGCCTGTGCGTGTCTGCATCGTGTCTCGTCTCCCTTGTGAGTGGCGCTCACGCGAAGTCACGCGGCAATCTCGTCCTAGCCGGCGGGTACGGCGTCACTTCGCTGGTAGCAGTTGATCAGCAGGTCGACCTGGTCTCTCCCGGCGTCGTACGGCTTGCCGACGATGTCAGGCAGGCCGCTGCCGGTCATGTCCGCCGCCCTGGCGCAGTGCGTCGGGAGGTGGCCGACCACTTCCGGCTCGAAGTACCCGCCGCCTCCATTGCGGAAGACGACCTCCCGCGGCGTCGCGTGGCCCTTGAGTCCCATCTCGCCCACGAAGATGTCCGGCAGGCCGCTGCCGTCGAAGTCGGCCACTTCGAGGCTGTGCGGATGGTAGAAGTCGTCGGCCAGAAGGGTCGGCTCCCAGCCCGGGTTCCTCAGCCACAGCAGCTTCGCCCGGTCGCGCTCGCCCTCCGAGAGCACGACGTCCGGCCGCCCGTCGCCGGTCAGGTCGCCAACGGCGACGCACGTGCGGGGATCGAGATCGGGAACGAGCTCGGTGCGGGCCCAACTGCCGTCCGCGCTCTGCTTGAAGATGTTCGGCCCGGCGACGATCTCGTTGGCGCCGTCGCCGTCAAGGTCTGCGATTCGGATGCCTTCGACCTCCAGATCCTCGGCGATGAGGTGCAGGCTCTCGTCGGGCCACGGCGCCGCCTGCGGCTCAGCGGGGATGTCGAAGTACGCCAGCACCTTCGCCCCCTGGGAGGCGAACACGATCTCCACCGCGCCATCCCCGTCCACGTCCCCCGCCGCCTGGTCGTGGTACTTCCGGAACTTGTCGGTGATTACGTGGCCCTTCCAGCGCTGCCGTGGGTCTTCCGGACGCTCGTACCAGTACAGCTCGTTGTTGGTGTATCCCGTGGGTTTGTCGGCCGGGTTCCCGAGCACGATGTCCAGCGTGCCATTGCCGGTGATGTCCACCAGCACGCCGCCGGCCTCCACGTGCGTGCTTCCGATGACGTGGCGCTCCCACGTGGGGTTCTCGTACCAGACCAGGTTGTTCTCGCCGTACTTGGCGGCGATGACAATGTCGTTCCGGCCGTCGCCGCTGATGTCGCCGATGAGGCAGACGTCGTTCTTCGTGCCCAATGTGGCCGGGTCGATGATGTGGTGCTCGAAGACGAGCGGCCGCTGTGCCGGGCTCACGTGGTCCCTCCATTCACGAGCGCGTTAGTTCCTGCAGAGGCCGGCCCGTTCCTCCGCGTGGCCCAGAGAAGGTGCAACCCCCGGGCGCCGGGAACGGGCCTCGAGCTGCCGCCAGACAGGAGGGCCATTGACATGCGGAGAGCCAGGGGCGATGGAGCGTACTCGCGTCACACGCCGTCGGGGACTGCCGGACTGAACCGCCGCGACTTCCTCAGAGCGGCTGCCGGGGTCGTGGCGGGGAGCGCCTCCCTCGCGCGGGCGCAGCCGGCTGGGGCCGGGAAGTACCGAACGGCGCTGATAGGCACCGGCTGGTGGGGGATGAACATCCTCAACGAGGCCATCGCCGCCGGCGAGTCGCAGGTCGTCGGGCTCTGCGACGTGGACCAGCGGCAGCTCGATTCGGCCCTCCAACGAATGGTGGAGGATACAGGCGAGCAGCCCAAGGTCTATAAAGACTACCGGGAGCTGCTGGAGAAGGAGCGGCCGCAGATCGCGATCGTGGCCACGCCGGACCACTGGCACGCGCTGCCCACCATCGCCGCCGTGCAGGCCGGGGCGCATGTGTACGTGGAGAAGCCCGTCGGCCACACCATCGGCGAGGGGCGGGCGATGGTGCAGGCGGCGCGGGACGCGGGGCGCATCGTGCAGGTGGGAACGCACCGGCGTGTGTCTCCGCACAACGTCGCCGCGATGAAGTTCCTGAAGGAGGGCAAGGCCGGGGACATCGGCATGGTGCGGTGCTTCGTGCACGGAGGCGGCGGCCGCGAGCGACCGCGCCCCAACAGCGACGTGCCCGAGGGCCTCGACTGGGACATGTGGTGCGGGCCGGCGCCCGTGCGGCCGTTCAACACGAGGATCCATCCCCGGGGCTTCCGCCACTTCCTCGACTATGCCAACGGCCAGTTGGGCGACTGGGGGATCCACTGGCTCGATCACGTGCTGTGGCTCACGGAGGAGAAGGCCCCGAAGCGGGTGTTCGGTACCGGCGGGCGGCCGATCGCCGGGGAGCCGGTCAACGATGGCAAAGAGCAGACCTCCGACGCTCCTGATTCGATGGTGGTCACGTACGAGTTCGAGTCATTCACGTGCACGTGGGAGCACCGGCGCTTCGGCGGGAACAATGCCGAGAAGCATGGCATCGGTGCCTACTTCTACGGCACGCGGGGCATCGTCCACATCGGCTGGCGCGACGGGTGGAGCTTCTATCCCATGAGGAGCCGGGACGCGGAGATCCACGAGGAGCCCCAGCTCAACGAGCCGGATCACCAGAACATCAAGGAGCTGTGGGCGGACTTCCTGGGCAGCATCAAGTCCGGCAAGCCGCCCGTGTGCGACATCGAGATCGGGCACCGTTCCACGAACATGAGCCTGCTGGGGATGCTGTCGTGGAAGCTGGGGCGCAGCGTCGAGTGGGACGGCGACACGGAGCGGGTTGTCGGCGACGACGATGCCAACAAGCTCCTGACGCGCGAGTACCGCGGCGAGTGGGAGTATCCCATCGTGTGAGCAGCGTCTATCCGGGCTGCGCCGCCACGCCGAGCTCCACGAGGCGGTCTCTGAGGGCCGTCACGCTCGCGAACTCAGCGTCGAAGCCGCCGAAGTACTCGATGCTGAGAGCCCCGTCATACCCGTGATCCCTGAGCGCGGCCACCAGCCACTGGAAGTCCACCGTGCCATCTTCCATGGTGGCCTGCATCTGCCCGCGCGATGCGTTGCGCACGTGAACGTGGCAGGTGTACTCGACGAGCGCAGCCATATCCGTCAGCGGAAAGCCGAGCAGCTCCGGGTGGCTCGGATCGTACGTGAAGCCCACTCCCGGCCAGAGATCTCTCACCACGTCGAGCGCCACGCTGGGCTCCTCGAGCAGCGTGTGAGCGTGGCCCTCGATGCTGATAGTGAGCTCGCGATCGCCCTTGATGGGGGCCAACTCCGCCAGATGCTCCCGCATGGCGGCAAGCTGCTCGTCGGGGCTGTGCTCTGCGAGCACCGGCCCAGGCTGAAGGGTGATGTTGGGGCAGCCGAGGGCTTCGGCGAGCTCCAGGAGCGCGGAGAACTCCCGGGCGTATTGCTCGAACGCCGCCGGGTCGGGGCTGCCCGGCTTCTGGCTAAGCCCGCAGTTGAAGGAGCTCACCTTGAGCCCCGTCTCGTCCGTCGCGTTGGCGAGGCGCCACTTCCACTCGTCGACGTGCTCGGCGAGCGCCGACGGGTTGATGTGCTGCCAGTTCTCAAAGACGTCGAGGTCGAACGCGCCAAAGCCAAGCTCCGCGATCTGCCGCAAGGCGTCCTCGACGGTCGGGTATCGTTCCCTGTCACAGACGAGGCACGAGCAGCTCACGTACATCGCGTGTCTCCCTTCGCGGGTATCTCGCGCGTGGTTTCGTCCCCGCGCCGGCAAATCCTCGAAGCCGGCTCGCCGCGCGCACCGTCGTGCAGGGATTGCGTGCCGCACGAGGCAATGGGACAGTGGCATGACCTTCGTCTACAGGACGCTACTGGCTCTGCTGTCGGCGGGTCTGCTGGCGCTGTGCTTCGAGCCCTTCAATCTGACCCCGCTCGTCTGGGTCGGGCTCGTGCCGCTCCTCGTCAGCCTGCGCGGCGCCTCGGCAGGCGGCACGCGCGTGCTCGCATTCCTGTTCGGGCTCGCGTTCTACGGGATCACGGTCCACTGGCTCTTCAGGATCTTCGGCGCGCCCGCGGTCGCCCTCATCGGCATCCTGGCGGCCACGACATGGGCCTTCGGCACGCTGCACTGGCTCACCGCACGGCGGTTCGGCCCGGAGCGCGCGCTCCTGCTGGCGCCCATCGTCTGGCTGGCTGTTGACCTCTTCCGCTCCGAGCTGTGGTACTTCAAGTTCTCATGGATGCAGCTCGGCTTCTCGCAGGTGCGTGCGCCCGCTACCCTCCAGCTTGCGAGCGTCATCGGCGTGTATGGACTGACGCTCCTGATCGTCTTCGTGAACGTGGCCCTGGCGTGGCTCCTCTGTAAGCTGGGACCGTGGAGGGCGCTTGCGTCGGGAGCTGTGGTCGTTGGGGCCGCCGCTCTCGTTGGCTCGATTCCAGTGGCCGAGGCTCCCGTGGGTACTGATGCCGTCCGTGTCGGGGCCATACAGACCGAGGCGAGTGACCTCGACCGGAACCTGGAGCTCACGGCCGAATGCACACGGGCGGGCGCCGAGGTCATCGTCTGGCCCGAGTATTCACTCATGGAGGATCCGCTCGCCAACAAGAGCACGCTCGCAAGACTATCGGACGCCGCCGCGACGGGCCAGGCGACGGTCGTGATCGGCTGCGGCGAGCGCGCGGAGCAGGCGGGCCCGGAGGCCTTCTACAACTCCGCGCTGGTCATCGGCCCCGACGGCCGCGTCCTCGGCTCGTACCACAAGCACCACCCGGTGCAGTTCTTCAACGATGGCTTGCGGGGCCGGGGGTTCCCGACCTTCGCCACCGAGGCCGGGCAGCTCGGCATTGCCATCTGCTACGACATGGACTTTGCGCCTATCTTCCGCAGGCTGGTGGGCCACGGCGCCCAGGTGCTGGCAGTCCCGACGTACGACGCGGCCCACTGGGGGAGGCTGCAGCGCATCCAGCACTCGGCGATGGCGCCGGCGAGAGCCGTCGAGGTGCGGCGGTGGGTGGTCCGCGCGACCAGCTCCGGCATCTCGCAGATCATCGATCCCAAGGGCAACACCCGGCACCAGCTCGGCATCGGCGCAGAGGACGTCATCACGGGCGACGTCCGGGGCTCCGACGAGTTGACGCCCTACGTGCGAGTCGGGTATCTCATCCCGTACGTCGGCCTCGGGCTTGTGATCGTCTTCCTGCTCATCGAGGCCGTGCGGTATATCAACGCGCGGCGAGCGCAAGTGTCCACCGAGGGGGCGAGCGGCGCATGCTGAGACTGGCCATCATCGGCGCAGGTTGGGCAGGCGCACGCCAGGCCGAGGCGGTCGCCGAGCTTGGCGGCGAAGTCGTCGTGCACTGGCTGATCGACAGCGACGAGGCGCACCTGCTAGAGCAGGCGCGGGAGCTCGGCATCACACGGACGCACACCGACTACCGCGAGGCGCTCGCTGACCCGGCCGTGGATGCGGTCTCCGTCTGCCTTCCCCACGCGCTCCACTGCCCGGTCGCCGTCGAGGCGGCGGAGGCCGGGAAGCATGTGCTGTGCGAGAAGCCCCTGGCCATGTCCGTGGACGAGGGGCGCGAGATGCTTCGGGCGGCCTATGCCAATGGCGTCAGGCTCTACGTGGCCGAGAGCGCCGTATACGCCCCCCTGCCGAGGATGCTCCGCCAACTCGTGGCGACGGGCGAGCATCTGGGGGAGATGGCGGCGGCGGTGTGCGTGAAGGGCTTCCGCGGACTCGACTATGGCTACCCGGGCCGGCGCTCCTGGCTGTCAGACCCGGAACGGGGCGGGTCCGGGACGTGGCTGCTACACGGCATTCACACCGTGGCCCAGATCCGCTACATCTTCGGCGAGGTCGAGAGCGTGTTCGTGCGAGAGCATAAGACTGAGGCCTTCCTCCGAAGTGACCTCGAGGGCACGATGAGCCTGCTGCTCCGACTCGCGAACGGGTGCGCCGTGCACCTGGTCCAGACGGCCGAGAGCAAGGCGAGGGGGCACGCGGGCGGCTACACGGTCTACGGCACGGAGGCTGTGCTGAGGGCGTACGATGACAGGATCGAGGTGCTGAGCGACGATCCCTCAGCAGCCCAGGTACTCGCGTGCCCGACGCAGTCCCTGTCCAGCTTCGCTGAAGAGATCCGGGCCTTCGCCGCCTTCGTCGAGACGGGGACACCCGGGCCCACTACGGGCGAGGGCGAGCTGCGAAGTCTCGCCGTCGTGGAGGCCGGCTACGAGTCCATGCGCAGCGGCATGCCTGTGGAGTTGCCGGAGCGCTACCCCGATCTGTGGGCGGATTAGCGACTTGGCGCGAAGCGAATGCGCCACGCCACGTCCTGGCTCGCCGGGGACGTGAAGCGCGCGAGAAGCAGGGGCTCGTCCGTCTTCGTCTCGACGGTCAAATGTGCGGCCTGTGCCTCCGCGAGCGCATACCCCTCCGGGAGGAAGACGCGCAGCTCGTACGGATCGTCCTGTACGACCCTGGAGACGCCCGACAGCGTGCGCGTGGCGTCCTCCCATTTCAGGTCCATGATATCGTACGCCATCTGGCGCACGTGGCGGCTCGTGGAGATGAGCACCGGATGCGCCTGCTTTGCCACGATGGAGTACACCTCGCAGTCCGGCGCCTGGAGCGTGCGGGTGAAGCCGCCCTTCAGCGCGCCCAGGAGGCGTTGCGACCAGAATTCGTACACGAGGTACTCGCGCTCGAGTGACAGGTCCAGGTCCTCGAACCGGATCTCCTGCGTGATGGGCGTGCCCTTCTGATCGTAATCCACGTTGAACAGGCCCACCACGTGCCACTCGCCGAAGGGCCGCTGTACGGCCATGTCCCAGAGGCGCGCCGGGTTGTGCTCAAACACATCCACCGCCCGCGCCACGTCCGGGGTGGTGGGGGCGACGCGGCGGATGATGTCCAGGCGGTCCTCCGGGATGTCCTCGTCCGTGAGCGGCTCGCCCAGGTGCACCAGGTTCCCTGAGAGCGAGCAGTACGAGGCATGCACCTTCCCCTGGTTGTAGGAATAGAGCCCGCCGACGTACACGTGGAAGCTGTCGGGGCTGTTCCACCACACGCGGCCGTTGAGGAAGTACCGCCCGCTGATCTGCCGCGTGAGCCCGTGGGTGAATGTCAGCCCCGGCCCGCCGTACCCCGTGTCACTGTCGTGGCCGATGTGGATGACGTCCAGCCTGTCGTAGTTCAGGCCCGGGACATTCATCCACACCAGCGCGTACGCGCCCGCCGGATGCCGCCGCCCGGCGTCGCGCCACAGGCCCACCGCCGTGCGGTACGTCTCGGCCGAGGTCATGAACGGGTCGTGCTGGCCCGGGAGCTTCTTCCAGTCGTTGGTGAAGTCCCAGCCGTACCGGACGATGCCCGTCTTGCCCGCGAAGGCCTTCCGCACACGCTCGCGCTCGAAGGCAAGCACGTCGGGATTCGAGAAGTCGATCCGCTCGTTGACGTAGTACTCGGGATGCTCGTCGTGGATCTGCTGCGCCGCCTTGAACCAGAAGTCCGGATTGCCGTAGCGGCGGACCAGCGGCGTCCCCGCGCCCTGCACGTTCACGGGGCCGGTCTGCGCGTAGCCGAAGTGCTGCAGGCCGAGGTCGCGCAGCTTCTGCCGGTTCGCCCTCGTCCATGCCGGGTCCATGTATGCCCGGTTGCCCTTGGTCCGATCGTGCTTGTACTCGAAGCCCTTCACGACGCTGGAGCCGTATCCGTTCCAGGTCCCGAAGAGCGACAGCCGGTCCCGGTTGTACGGGTCGATGGGGTGCTGCTCCATGAGGTCGATCCCGTGGGCTCGCGCGATGAGGTCGCCGAAGCGCTCCAGGCTGTCCGTGCCGCGCTCGCCGAAGTGCACCAGCATCCATTCGCCCTCGATGCGCGCGCCGGGCGGCATCACGCAGCCCTCGTAGTCCGAGTAGGCGGCCGCCCGGAGGCTTGCGTCACTGCCAGGCAGGACGAGGAATCTCCCGAGCCCCTTGTCGTTCGTGAGGCTGCCGAACAGCACCGACCGGCCGGTCGCCAGGTTCTTCGCGGCCGCATACCACCAGGACTCGAACTCCCCCAGGTCCGCCCCCTGGACCGTCTCGTACGGGTGGGCGTTGGACTTCGCGTCCCCGATCACCGTCCATTCGTCCACCCGTCCGCCGAGCTTCATCCCCCCGGCCACGACGGGCGAGGCCCTTCCCACGACGAGCTCGCGGCCGGTCTCGTTGGCGAAGCTGAGCCGCGCGATGAGCTCATCGCCATCGGTGCTCAGGAGCAGATGGTACTCGATCTTGAGCTCCCCGGCCTTGGTATAGCTCAGCTTCACCTGGGTGAACGCGCCAAGCTCGTGCTCCACGCCCTCGTGCACGTCATGGCCGAGCTCGTATTGTTCGAGATCGACGGGCAGGTCTCGGATGTGGATCGCCGGCCCTGCATCCGTCAGCGCGCACCCGCTCGGCTTGTGCCTAAGGGACCAGGTGCCCCGCTCGGGATCGACGTGCAGCAACAGGTTGCTCGTCTCGAGGGTCCGCCGGGGTATGGCCAGCGGCGCTCTGGCCGCACCGAAGAACGCGCACTCGGCCGGGCCCCCCGAGGCGCGTCGCGCTCCCTGGATGCGGATCTCGTTGACCACGAGGTGCCGCAGATTGTCAGGGCCCTCGCCGGCCCGCCGGTTCGTGTGTCGAAGCTGCACGCCGAAGAACCCGTCCGGGACGGGGAACGTGAGCTCATGGAGCCGCTCCTGGCTCGACGCGATGGGGATCCGCCCGATCTCTCTCGCGCCGCCGTCTAGGGCGATCAGGTCCACCGCAGCCGTCGGCGGCTCACCGGCGATGGTCTTGCCCCACGCGAGCACCGCGACGGTCACGTCCCGCGCCCCGGCTCGGAGGAACCAGTCCCCGAGCAGCCCCTCGTCCCAGAAGCTGAAGGAGCCATCGTCACGGATGTTGCCCTTGGCGCGGATGCGGCATTCACCGGGCTTCAGGACCAACTCCGCTCCCTCCTGGCCGCGAAGGGCGGGCGCGGCGAGGGCCATCGCGACGAGGCCCGTGGCGAGAATCCCGTGCACGGGTATGAGACACGTTGTGCTCTCAGGCATCATGGCTCTGCTCCATGTCTCAGCGTCAGTCTACCGTGCTTCCCCGCGCGGCAGAGCATACCTCGTAGAGCGCATGGATTGGGCCCGAGGCGGTACGCGGTAGGCGGTGGTGGGGCTTGGGGGAAGTGGAGCACGGTGAAGGGGCGCTGGCGGGGAGGTCGGGCGCCTCGTCCGCGTGGGGGTTGTGGTGCGCCGCCGAAAACAGGTATTGTGTCCCCGGATTTCAGAGCGGGGCGAGCGTGACCTTGACGTGTCGGGGATCGGCCCCGTCGGGAGGCAGGACAGTGAACGTCAGCTCATCGCCCGGGGCCTTTGCGCGGATCACGCGC
>JASFTE010000005.1:0-25844 GCA_050114035.1 Armatimonadota bacterium
CTCGCACTCGCCCGGGCGACGAGTTCGAGCTTGCTCTCACCGTGGTCAACCACGCCCGCCGGAACCGTGCGGCGCGACTCGAGGTAATGGGCCCGGCGGGCTGGGAGATCGCGCCGAAGGCGTTCGACGCGGAGCTGCCGCCGCGAGGGGAGGTGGGGCAGCGGATCACCGTGCGTGTTCCGAAGAAAGCCGGGGCGGGGCGTTACATCTTCACGACCGACGTGACCGTGGACGGCGAACGTTTCGGGGAGTTGTTCGATGCGATAGTGGATGTCCTCTGATCGGGCACGGAGGCTGCTTGCCTACCCACCGACGTTGATTACGCGGCTCACCGGCGCTGCCGAATGTCCGGAAGTCGATCCCGTACTGCCATTGCCCATCCTCAAGCGCCCGCGAGAGTGCAGCCCTCGCAGAGCGTGTGACAAACGAACGCGCCCGCTGGGATCGTCCCGGCGGGCGCTTCTCTGGCGTACCTGCATACGGGAACGTCCGCATCACTTGCTCTTCGGCCCCAAGACTGACGAGGTGCCAGCGGACGAGGTTGTCGAGTACTCCGGGTACGAGATGCTGGTGTCGGGCGCGACGACACTCACGCTGCCGTCGGCAGCGACGATGACGTCCGCCGGCCGCCACCAAGACGACGTGTCAACCGTGATTGGGTAGCCATCATTGTAGTTGGCCGTTGTGAGGGCGTGCGGCCCGAAGTCCGCCGAGCTGACCCCAGGCACCAGCACCCGAATGTTGCAGGTCGACGTGGGGCTGCCGGCGTAGAAGTTGACACCAATCGCGTAGCGGCCCGGGATGACCGGGGCCCCGTGCGCCGTGAAGTTCTCAGGCCCGTACCCCGACGTGTTGTCGTAGTCCAGCTCGCCGGCATCGATTGTCATGTCCCTGTAGGAGCAGTGCTGCACTCCGCCGCCCGAGCCGGGGCCCCAGATATGGATATCGATGTCCGTTAGCACGTCCCACGTGAGCGTGACGCGGAACAGGAACGTCGCATTGCACTGGGCCGGGATTGGATCGCTCAGCGTGTTGCCCCGGCAGTTCGAGGATCGAATGACGATGACGTTCGCGCCGGCGTTCAGGATGACGAAAGCGTCGAAGCGATAGCCCGCGTCCAGCGGGATGATCTGCTCCGAGCCGTTGAGCACCAGCACCGCCGTGCCAGCGATCACGGTGTGGACTTCGCCGCTCACGGTGGCCACGCACGCCCCTTCGTCTACATCGACGCTGTCGATGGTTATGACAGGGGGGTCATCAGGGCACGGCATGGATGCGGTGTTCAGCACTGCATCAACCTGCACCAAGTCCGTGGGCGATGTGACATTGGCCGGCTTGTGGACACTGCTATACCCGTCCCTATCGAACGAGACGGCCCGCGCGCCCACTGGCACCCCTGTGATGATGTAGTATCCGTCGGATTTCGACGTGGCTGAGTAGATCGTCTCACCGTCAGAGCACGCCACGAGAGCGCCCTGGATGGGAGCCCCGCTGGCGTCCCTGACGTACCCCCAGATGCCGCTGTTCGCGCCCCCGCTCACCGTCGGCGGCTCGTTGCTGGGGCCCCCGCAGCCGTGCAGCACCAGCACGACGATCAGCAGGAGGCTTACTGCAACACCAAGTGCTATGCTTGTGGGCCTGTCTGCCATCTGTCTTCCTCCCGGTCGGTGTGTGGGTGGTGCCAGTGCGCCTTCGGCGCGCTCACGGGCGCCGAAGGAGCCGGGCACACTAGCGCGTGCATGTGGCTGCCACATAGAACGCCGTGCTGTCGAGAATCCCCGGGGCGGCCGCAAAGCTGCTCGTCTGCCCCTTGCCGTTGGTGAGTCCGAAGTCTATCGTCCAATCCCCGTCGTCACACGGCGTCCACCGAAACCCAACGCCCCACACCGTGTCGTCGGTCAGCTCCCCGCTGCTGCTCCTGGTGTTCGCGCCGTCGAGGTTCGGCGTCAGCTCCCCCATCAACGTCAGCCTGTCGTTGACCACGTGCTCGATGCCCAGACCGAGTGAGCTGACCGTGTTGTCGTTCAGGAAGACGAACTTCGGCACTATGTGACCCGAAGTCTGGCTGCCATCGATGGTCAGGGGCAGATGCAGCGCGAAGTGCACGTCGTCCTGCGCCGGCGTATTCGGGAACTCCAAGCCGGCGATGGCCGACAGCGTGGCCTTGCCGCCTCGGAGCAGACGCTTCTTCGCCCGCACCTCCACGTTCGTCCCACCGTACCGCAGCGTCGCCGAGCCCGTGTCGTGCGTCGCCCGCTGCGAAAGGGCCCCAAGCGCCTCGAGCTGATACCCGTGTTTCACGCACCTGATGTGACCGGAACCGTAGGTGCCATCATCGGCACTGCCGAACGCCCGGAGGTCGATCCCGTACTGCCACTGCCGGTCCTCGAGCACCCGCGCCGTGTCGATGTTGATGAGCCGCGTCCGCGGGTCGCCCCAGGCTGCCGCGCCACACAGACTGACCACGAAGGCGCCCGCGAGCATGATGGCAACCAGACCGGAGTACGAAAGGCCGTGTCCTCTGACCACTTGCATACCTCCTAGTCACGATGGGCGGCTTGCGTTGTGTGAATCTTGACCATGGAGGTCGGGTTCTCCTTCTCTTGGCTCCCAGACAGCCGACAGCCCCCGAGCTACCAGCGCATCACGCCCCCGAGGATGCGACGCGCACGCCGCCCGAGTGGCCGGCCTGCAGCACGACCCGCGCGAGCGACATGGCGCTCTGAAACACGCGCCGCTGTCCCCGCTCCGGCCCACCCGCCGCGCAGCCGGCCAGCAGAACGCAGAGCGCGGCCGCGGCCCGTGCGAGCTCCGGGGTAGGCTGCCTCATCTCGGTTCATCCTCCCGTTGCGTCTCAAGGCGGGTGCGCTGATTGTGCCCGGTCGCATCGAAGATACCAAGGGCTACCGGGCGGCGTCAAGGAATGGTGACGACGCCCCCGAGACGGGACTGTGACGAGCGTGGGGGCTGGAGGCATGGAGCCGCAGATGGACGAGGCAGAGCTCGAGATCCTGCAGATCCTCGACGAATCGGTCGGGCGCGAATCCGTCCGCGCAGCGCTCGACGCGGTGGTCGCGCGCGTCGACCGCAAGCTCGTGGCGGATCCTGATGCGTTGATGGCCTGGGAGCCCGTGCCGTTGGCCACGTACGGCGACGGATTGCCCAGCAGGATCCGGTCGAGCTGGGTGTTCGTGCTGCGGGCCGGCGCGACCACCGGCGCCGAGAGGCATCCGAATAGCCACCAGCGCGCCATGGCGTATCGTGGCTCGGGCGACCTTCAGACACGCACCGGCGGCCCATGGCGCCCCAACCATCTCGTCAGCGATCCAGGAGCGCCCCTGGCGAGCCGCTGGATATCCATCCCGCCCAACACGTGGCATCAGGGCGTCGTGCCAGACGCGAACTGGGCCATCGTCTCATTCCAGACGGTCCCCGAGGACGAACTCGTCGAGGAGCGCCCGGACCCGGAAGACCCCACCGCGACCCGCCAACGGGTCTACACGGATGTGGGCGACGACGAGAGGGACACAGCACCGTGACAATGGACATCGTGCTGCAGGGCGGACTGGTTGTGGACGGCAGCGGCGCCGCCGGAGTCGAGGCCGATGTCGGCGTATGCGAGGGAAAGATAGCTGCTGTCGGACAGTTGAGCGGCGCCGCCGCCCGCCGCGTGGACTGCGAGGGGCAGGTGGTCTGCCCGGGATTCATCGATCTGCACGCCCACTCCGACCTCACCATCCTCGTCGCCCCGCGGGCGGAGAGCAAGGTGCACCAGGGCGTCACGACGGAGATCGTCGGGCACTGTGGGATGAGCACATTCCCGGTGGCGCGCGAGCAGCGAGAGGCCCTGCAGAGCGTGTGCGCCTTCATCGCCGCGGCCGAGGACGACCGCCGGGATGTGGAGTGGACGTGGCAGACGGCGGATGATTACCTCCGGCGCCTCGAGGAGGCGGGCCCAGCGGTGAACATGGGGACGCTCGTGGGGCACTCGGCGCTCCGGGGGGTGGCGATGGGCTTCGGAGACGAGGAGCCCGGCCCCGAGCAGGTGGACGCCATGTGCCGGGTCGCGCGCGAGACGCTCGATGCGGGCGCCGCCGGCATCTCCTTCGGCTTGGGGTACGCGCCGGGGGCCTACGCGGGCACGGCGGAGCTGGAGGCGCTGTGCGCCGTGGCGTCGGAGTACGGCCGGGAGTGCGCCATCCACCTGCGCGACGAGGGCGCGCGGTTACTCCCGGCGCTGCAGGAGGCCCTCGATCTCGGGCGCCGCAGCGGCGCGCGGCTGCAGATCGATCACCTCAAGGCAACCTGGCCCGCCAACTGGGGCAAGACGGCCGAGGCCCTCGAGACGCTGGAGTCCGCCGTCGAGGAGGGGGTGGACGTCACCTTCGACGCGTACCCGTACACGGCCGGCAGCCGGCATCTGAGCGGATCGCTGCCCGGCTGGGCCGTGGCGGGGCCGCCGGAGGAGTGGCTCGCGCGGCTCACGGAGCCCGCGGTGCGCGACAGGATTCGGGCGTGGCATGCAGGGGCTGAGGGCGGCACCGTGGGCGACGACCTGTCTCGCACCTTCATCGCGGCCGTGGGGCCGGAGGGCGACGAGAGCCTGGTGGGGAGGAGCATCCAGGAGATCGCCGACGAGGGCGGCGCCCACCCGGTGGACACGATGCTGGACATCATTGTGCAGGAGCGCAATCGCGTGGGCGTGGTGATCGAATCCATGTGCGAGGAGGATGTACGGGGGGTGCTTGCACATCCGCTGGGCTGCGTTGCCACGGACGGCATCGGCGTCGCCCCTCGCGGGCCGTTCAGCGCGTGGCGCCCGCACCCGCGCTCGTACGGCACATATCCTCGCTTCCTGGGGCGCTACGTGCGCGACGAGTGCCTCGTGTCATTGGAGGAGGCCGTGCGGAAGTGCACCTCGCTGCCCGCGGCCCGCGTGGGGCTGCGGGACAGAGGGCAGGTCAGGCCCGGCCTCGCGGCCGACATCGTCGTGTTCGACGCCGAGCGCGTCAGCGACCGGGCGACGTACGCCGAGCCGCACCAGTACCCGGACGGCATCAGTCACGTGCTGGTGAACGGGGAGGTGGTGGTGGAGGATGGGCGACACACGGGCGCCCGGCCGGGGGCGGTGCTGCGCATGGCCTGACGCCTGCCGGTGCGTCACTCCTCCGCCAGGCGCCTGCTGACGACGTCCACGGTCAACACGTAGGTTGGAGCGCCGACGAGCAGGACGAATGGGACCCCGACGGCCGACCAGAGCACTGAGCCACTGTAGGCGCTCCATGCCACGCTGAAGGCGAGCCAGGCGGCTCCGCCAAGACACAGCAGGTACGCCCCGCCCAGCCACCCGCGCCCCCGGGCCTCGGTCATCGCCACGCCGATGCCGGCGCAGGCGAGGAAGCCCGCCATCTCCAGGGACAGCACGTAGGCGGCGATGGGCGCCGGGCCTATGGGACGCGCCTGGGAAATGTAGATGAACAGGGGGAGTTGGCAGAAGAACGTGAGGGCGAGGGGCTGCAGGCATGCGAGGACCTTGCCCAGGACGATCTGGTGCACGGAGAGCCGGGTGATGCGCATCGTGTCCAGGTTGCCCGAGCGGCGGTCGGCGGCCACGGCGGCGGCGGCAAGGACGGGCGCCACGGCGACGACGAAGGCGATCTGGGCGCCCGTGATGGTCCAGACGAGGGGCGCTTCCTCCCGGATGTACTCCTTGCGGGTGATGACCCAGGCCACGGCCGCCGAGGAGACGATGACACCCGCCGCGGGCCAGAGGAGGAAGCGCCAACTGCGCCAGCGGGTGCGCAGCTCGCGTATCAGTATCGGGTTCAGCTCCGGGAGCTCTCGCGCCATGGTAGATCCGGACGGCCCCCTCGTGTCGGCCTGCGACGGCACCTTCGTGCCGTGCCCGCGCCGCACCTGCCGGGCCTGGGTGTCGACGAGCCTGCACATACAATACGCTCCGCGACGGTACTTGCCCTCGGCCGCACCGGCGCGTACTCGAGCAGGAAAGGAGGCCCTTCTCGACGAGCGGAGGAACGTGGGCGCAGGGACCACGTTCGGAACGGAACTCCGCAATGGCACAGCACTATCTGTCCATCGATACGCCCGCCATCTTGGTTGACGCCGACATCCTGCGGCGCAACATCGCCCGCATGGCCGAGATGGCCCGGGGGGCGCAGCTCGAGCACTGGCCGCATACGAAGACGCACAAGATCCCCGAGATCGCCAGGCAGCAGATGGAGGCGGGCTCGCCGGGCATCTGTGTGGCCAAGATCGGCGAGGCGGAGGTGATGGCGCAGGCCGGGCTCGCCCCCATCTTCATCGCCAACCACATCGTGGGCGAGACCAAGGTGGCCCGCCTGGCGGATCTGGCGCAGGAGGTCGAGGTCTCCGTGTGCGTGGACAGCGTAACGGCGGCCGAGGGCCTGTCGGCGGAATTCGCGCGCCGGGACGCCTGCCTCCCGGTGCTCATGGAGATCGACACGGGCCTGCATCGCTGCGGCGTGGTGCCCGAGGCTGCGCCTGAGTTCGCCCGGGAGCTACTGTCGCTGCCAGGGATCGAGCTCGTGGGCATCATGACGTACGCGGGCTTCGCCCCAGGCGGCTCGCCCGACGAGGCTCTCCGCCGGGCGGTGCAGGACGAGACGGCGGCCATGTCACAAGTGGCCGACGCGCTGCGGGCGGTCGGGGCGGACATACGGCGCATCAGCGGCGGCTCGACCCCGCGGGCGCGCTTCTACGGCGCGGAGTGCGGCCTGACCGAGATGCGGCCGGGGACGTACGTGTACAACGACGTGAACTGCATCGACCTGGGCGCGGCCACGGAGGCGGACTGCGCGCTGACGGTATTGGCGACGGTGATCAGCACCCCCGGTGCAGGCCGCGCCACGCTCGACGCGGGCTCCAAGGCGCTCACCAACGATCTCGCCAAGGTCAGCAGGGGGCACGGACGGATCGTTGAGTGCCCCGGGGCCGCTATCACACGTCTGGACGAGGAGCACGCCTACGTGGACCTGTCCGAGGCAGAGCAAGAGCTGGCCGTGGGCGACAAGGTGCGCATAATCCCCAATCACGTGTGTCCGGTGTCGAATCTGCACGAGCGGGCCCACATCGTGGAGCAGGAGCAGGTCTCTGAGGTGCTTCCCATCGCCGCGCGCGGGCGGTCACAGTGAGTGCGAGCCCCTGGGCTGCTCACCAGTGGCCACGTGGACACGCCGGCGGTTGACACCGGCGTGTCCATGTTATAGGGTAGAAAATGGCGGGTACTGGGGGACTTCGCGCCGGAACATTCCTCGGGGGCGCATGTTTGTACTATCGCCTCCGACAGACGGCGAAAGGGGAGCGAAGACAGTCATGAGACGGCGGGCAGTCGGCTTCACCCTCATTGAGCTATTGGTGGTCATCGCCATCATCGCAATTCTGGCATCGATCCTGTTCCCGGTGTTCTCCCGGGCGCGAGCGAAGGCGCGGCAGGCGGCGTGCATAAGCAACTCGAAGCAGATCGTCCTCGCCTTCAAGATGTACACCGAGGACTTCGATGAGATGCTGCCCCTGGGGCAGTACGCGCCCGTCGGCGGCGAGAATGGGCTGTACGTGCAGGGCGAGCTCCAGTGGTACGACACGATTTTCCCCTATGTTCGGAACTCTGAGCTGTATCGGTGCACGGAGATGCGGCGGCTCCGCCCCGGGTATGGTATGAACGATGCGGCGGTTGGCGCGTCGCTGGGTGCGTTCTACGATGCCTCGATCAAGATCCTCACGGCCGACATGCTCAACGCCGCGGACCCGACGACCAACCTGGGTGAGTGGGCGGTGGGTTGGAACGGCGGGGACATCGTCGGCGGGAACGTCCACGTTGACCGGCACAACGAGGGGTGCGTCTACGGCTTCCTGGATGGCCACGTGAAGTGGCACCGGGAGGCGGCGGTGAAGGTCAGGAACTCCAACGGCGACGTGCTCATGTGGGATCCGATGGCGGAGCCGGACCCGCCATAGTCGCCTGGCGACAGCGAGAGCCGAGGAACATCGAAGGGCCGTCTCGACGCCGAGGCGGCCCTATGTCGTTCCCGGGGATGCGGTGTCGGGAGCGCCCCGCGCGTTTGTCTGTGCGGCCACGATGGTCATCACCTGCTCCCGGTTGTCCTGGAAGCGCAGGTAGATGCCGCGGAAGCTGTCGAGCCGTGAGGGTCGTGAGAATGGGCTGAGAAGCACCCCCTGGGCGTCCGCGCGGTGACTGCGCAGAGCGCCCCACTCTCGCCGGGTCGTGCCGAATAGCCCGCGCACGGCCACGCCCTCATCGCTGAGCGTGTACGTCGTCGGGAGGAAGAACGAGGCGAGTGCGCCGACGAGCACCAGCGCCGACAGCGCCACCCAGCCCGGGTGGCCGAAGGCGAGGTGCACGACGCAGAGCACGAGCAGGAGCAGGGCCACCGTTGCGGCCGTCAGGCGCCAATCGCGGGCGCAGGGCAGCACGCGCCAGCGCAGCTCGCCGCCTTCGGGAGCAGTATCCGGCAGCTCCCTGCGCTTGGGGCGCGACGGACGCTTGCGGCCCTTCTTGCGCGATCGCCTCGACTTCCTTGCCACGGGTGGCACCACCGGTCCGCAGTTCCCCTCGCCAGCGCCTCGTCCCTGCCGAGCCGGCCTCGAGACCCGCGGACGCAGAAAGCGCCGGGGATGCGATTCCCGGCGCATGTGTGTGCATACCTGCGTTCCAGCGGCCCGTGGGGGCCTACGTGAATAGTGCGCTGATGGACTCGCCCGTGTGGATGTTCTCGATGGCCCGGGCGAAGAGGGCCGCTACGGAGAGCACCTTGATCTTCGGCGCCTGCTCCTGCTTCTCAGGGGTGAGCGGGATGGTGTCGGTCACGACGATGTCCTCGATGGGGGAGTCCTGCAGGTTCCGCGCCGCATCGCCGCAGAAGACGCCGTGGGAGGCGGCGGCGCGGATGGACTTGACGCTGCAGCCCAGGAGGAAGTCGGCCAGCTCGAGCATGGAGCCGCCCGTGGCGATCTCATCGTCGAATATGACGACGTGCTTGCCCTCGACGTCGCCGACGATTCGAACGATCTCGGACTCGTCCTTGTGGCCGACCCGGCGCTTGTCGGCGACGGCAAGGGGCATGTTGAGCCGCTCGGCGTAGACGCCGGCGCGCTTGGCGCTGCCGGCGTCCGGCGCCACGGCCACCGCGTTGGACATGTCCTCCCTGGCGAAGTAGTCGCAGATGATGGGTGCGGCGCTGAGCTGGTCAACGGGAATGCGGAAGAAGCCCTGGATCTGGGGCGAGTGCAGGTTCATGGTGAGCACGCGGCTGGCCCCAGCGACATCGAGCAGATCGGCGACAAGCCGGGCCGTGATGGCGATGCGGGGCTCGTCCTTCTTGTCGGAGCGGACGTAGTGGTAGTACGGCATGATGGCGGTAATGCGCCGCGCCGAGGCGTGGTGGAGCGCATCGGTCATTATGAGGAGCTCGACGAGGCTGGCGTCCACCGGAGGGCAGCCCGTCTGGAGCACGAAGACGTCCTTTTCGCGCACGTTCTCCAGGACGCGGACGAGGCGGTTGTCGTTGGCGAAGCGGATGCTCTCGGAGGGCGACAGTGGGATCCGAAGTTCGTCGCAGATTGCCTTGGCGAGTTGGGGATTCGACTCCCCGGCAAAGACCTTCAGTTCGTTTTGCATTGGCGGCGGCGGACCCTCCTGGCGAGATAGAACCTGGCCGCCACGGCGGCACGTGGCAACCGGTGGATTGTATCACAGGGCCGGGGCAGTGTCAAAGACGGGCGCAGACGGGGTCGCACTACAGCATCTGGCTCACTGAGGCGTCCTCATGAATGCGGCGGATGGCCTCAGCAAGGAAGGGAGCGACAGTGACCACCTCGATCTTGTGCGCCTCAGGATCGACTCGCATGGGAATGCTGTCGGTGATGAGGAGTTGTGTCAACGCTGAATCGCGGATTCTCTGCGGGCCGTCGCCACAGAGGACGCCGTGGGTCACGAAGGCCCGGACTTCTGTTGCGCCGCGCTCCGCGACGATCTGGGCGGCGTTGACCAGCGTGGAAGCACCGAAGATGACGTCGTCCAGGATCAGCGCACGCTTGCCCTTGAAGTTGCCGACCACTTCGACGGTCTCGACGTCTTCCGGCGATTCCTCCGGGTGGCGCTTGAAGATCACGGCCACATCGGAGTCGAGAGTTTCGGCGAGCTTCCCCGAACGGTTTACGGCGCCCTCGTCCGGCGCCACGACGACCCAGCCCGCCCCGCCAATACGAAGCTCGCGCAGGCGCTCGGCGGCCACGGTCTGCACCGGGAGGTGATCGAGGGGGATCTTGAAGAACGACTGGATTGCCCCGGCATGCAGCTCCATGGTGAGGACGCGGTCGGCGCCGCACGTGGCGATGAGATCCGCGAAGACCCGCGCCGAAATGGGCTCTCGAGCGCGGAACTTCTTCTCCTGTGTCGAGTACGGGTAGTAGGGAATGACGGCGGTCAGCCGCCCGGCCGAGGCGCGTCTCGCCGCGTCGAGCATCAGCAGAAGCTCCATGAGCCGGTCGTTCACCGAGTCCCCAAAGGACTGGAGCACGAAGACATCTGCACCGCGAACGTTCTCGTTGAGCTGAATGCGTGTCTCGCCGTTGCTCCACGAGGTCACGATGGCATCGGATACGGGCATGTCGAGCTCGGCCCCTACCATCTTGGCGAACTCCACGCTCCCGTTGCCGGTGAAGAGCTTCATCACTCCGCGAGCGCTCGGCTGCGACTGCTCAGAGTTCATTCCCCGGCCCTCCCTTATCCCGGGCTCTGAACTTGACGTCTCAACTTGCCAACGGCCTGTTCCGCGTTTGTCCCAGTTCTCCTGCGGCCCGCTTCCTGCCACAGCACGCAGCGGTGCGTCACAGCCAGGACAGTGAGGCCGCAGGGACCGGCCACTTCATGAGCGAATATGCCCGGCGCCAGGATGGCAACTTAGAATGGACTTCTCCACCTACAAGGCGGCGCACGCCGAGACGCTGGCCGGCATCGCCGCATCGGTCGAATGGGAGCGCTGGCTGGGGTCCGATACGGCAATGGCGGAGCTGCGCGGGGAGCTGCTCACGCCGCCCGGGCACCCGCTGCCGCAGAGCGTCGTGCCGCCGCAGCTCGAGGTGCTCAACGGCGAGCGGGTCAAGGCGCTGATCGCGCGGGGGGAGCGGGATGAGGATGCGCTGCTGCGGGAGCTGTCGGCATGGCCCACGGAGTGGGGAGAGGGCGACTCGCCGACGATCACCTTCCTCGGCCTCAACCTGAGCATGGCCTGCAACTCCGACCCGCGCTGCGTCTACTGCAACCAGGTGTGGGTGGAGCCGACGACGCCACCGGCCGCGTGGCGAAGGGCCATGGACAGCGTCAGCGGAGGCGAGCCGGGCAAAGGGCCCTACGTGTACATAAGCGGCGGGGAGCCGCTGCTGCAGGCCGATGTGCTGCTCGGCAGAGAGGGCCTCATCCGGCGGGCCACGGAGCGCAACGCCGACGTGAACGTGAACACCAACGCAACGCTCATCACGCCGGAGGCGGCCCTGGGGCTCGTGGCGGCCGGCACGGCGTCGCTGCACGTCTCGCTGGACACGGCCGATCGGGACACGCAGGATGAACTGGCCGGCACCGCTCGATTCGACAGCATCCTGGCCGGCATCCACAACGTGCAGATCGCCCGGGACGCTCTCGGCGTCACGCACCCGATCATGCACATCAACTGCGTGATGACGAGGCGCAACATCTTCCGGTTCCCCGAGCTGCTGCGCTTTCTGCTCGACATGAAGCGGCTGCGGTCGGAGGGCCACGAGGGCCCGGCGCGCGGCGATGCGCTCTTCCGCGACCTGGGCGTGCATCTGATACCGGTGGGCGGCGAGGAGAATGCCGCCATGCGGCCGTCGAGGGACGAATACGAGCGGTTCTTCACGGAGACGTGGGCGCGGGTGTGTGAGGTGTGGGAGGAGCACCAGAGCGAGATCGGCACGCCGGAGGACGAGCGCATGGGTTTCAGCGACTACGGCTTCTTCACCAGCCCGTACCACCGGCCGGAGCATGCCGGGTCGCTGGACGACTACGTGACAGGCCTCGCCGAGGGGGCGCACTCGGCGCTGGCTCTGTGCGAGCGGTGCTATGTAGCGCCGTCGCAGTCGTACGTCTTGCCGGACGGCTCGCAGTACTGGTGCGGCGCGCACACGGTCTCGCGCCCGACGCCCATCGGCAACATCAACGACAGCGATGTGGTGGGCAACATCAAGGACAACATCGCAGCCCTGGCGCCATACCCCAACGAATACTGCCGCAACTGCGCGGCGGCGACGGTGTACATCAACCAGGACATCGAGAGGGCGCTGCGCAAGAAGGTCGCCGAGTGGCTCCGCGATAGCTCGAAGGAGGCGGCGACGGCATGACAGCGCGAGAGCGCGCTCTGGCGTGCCTCAATCACGAGCCGGCGGATCGGCTGTGCGTGGGCGGCAGCTTCCGGCCGGAGGTGTGGGAGAAGCTGAAGGCACACTTCGGCACGGCGAGCACGAGCGCGATCACGGCGGAGCTGGGGATCGGCTTCCGCGGCGGGGTTGGGATGCGGCCGCGTGCCGAGTGGCTCGAGCGCTCCACGAACACGCCGCTGGGGAGGGGCATCCTGCACGAGGACGGCTCGGTGGAGAACGAGTGGGGCGTGCGGCAGATCGTGGATGGCAGCGGGCCGTACATGCGCTACACGCATCACCCGCTGGCGGACGAGAGCGCGCTGGACAGCTATGAGTTCCCCGACATCAGCGCCGCCGAGCGCTGGGAGGGAGTCGAGGAGCGGGTCCGGGAGCTGAAGCAGGAGCACGTGGTGAGCGCCGGCACGGGCACATTCTACCGCGACGCCTGGGGCCTGCGCGGCCTGGAGCAGTGGCTGTGCGACATCGCGGAGGAATCGGCGTTCATGCTCAAGCTGCTGGATGGGATGCTGGAGTACAAGCTGGAGATCGTCAGGCGCTTCGCGCGGATGGGCGTGGACATGATCAGCATCGGCGGGGACATCGCGCTGCACACGGGGCCTTTCATGCGGCCCGACACGTGGCGGAAGCACTTCAAGTGGCGGGATGCGGCGCTGATTGACGCGGCCCGCGGTCACGGCGTGGAGCACTTCTTCCTGCACAGTGACGGGAATCTCATGCCCATCCTGGAGGACCTGATTGAAGTCGGGTTCACGGTGCTGGACCCGGTGCAGCCCGAGTGCATGGACCCCAACGAGGTCAAGGAGTGCTACGGCGACCGCGTCACGCTGCACGGCACGATCTCGTCCCAGCAGACGCTTCCCTTTGGGTCGGTGGAGAGCGTGCGCGCCGAGGTGCGCGACCGGGTCGCCAGGTGCGGCTACAACAACGGGCTGGTGATCGCGCCGAACAACGTGGTGCAGTTCGACGTGCCGGTGGAGAATCTGCTGGCGGTGTACGAGACGGTGAAGGAGATCGGGCCGGACTTTTACCAGGCAACGTGACGGGCGGCGAAAGAGGGCTTTCGCTCGTGGCGGCAGAATAGGGCCCCGACGTTCTGTGCTTTGTGTGGCGACCCCAGGCAAGCTGCTTGGGCCACACTAGACCGAATCGCCGGCACAGGCGAGCTCACGGGAGTGTGAGAGTAATGCAACCAATGGAAGTTGGCGTCTTTCTATCATCGACGGGGATCAGCGACCCGTTCGAGGCCACATCGAAGCTGGGAGAGCTGGGGATCAAGTCGGCGCAGGTCGGCTTCCAGCCGCCGGAGTTCTACACGAGCGAGAACGCCCAGAAGCTCAAGGCGCACATGGAAGCGAGCGGCGTGACGCCTACGGTGCTCTTCGTCGGCTTCATGGACGAGAGCTACGCGAGCATGGCCGCCGTGCGCGAGACCGTGGGGTACCTGCAGCCGGAGAAGCTCGCGGAGCGCATGGCGGTGACCCGGAAGGGCATCGACTTCGCCGCCGAGCTGGGGTGCGAGGCCGCGGGCGCGCACATCGGGTTCGTGCCGACGGACAAGACGGATCCGCTGTACGTCAAGCTCGTGGCGACGATGCGGGAGATAGCCGACTACTGCAAGGAGAAGGGGATCGCGTTCCACCTGGAGACCGGGCAGGAGACGGCCGAGGAGCTGCTCGAGTTCCTCGAGAGCCTCGAGCGCGACAACGTGTTCATCAACTTCGATCCGGCCAACATGATCCTGTACGGGAAGGACAAGCCCATCGAGGCACTCGAGACGGTCAAGGCGTATGTGCGCTCGTGCCACTGTAAGGACGGCGTCTGGCCCACGGAGGAGGGGCAGCTCGGCGAGGAGCGGCCGCTGGGCGAGGGGCAGGTGGACATCCCGGCGTTCGTGGCCAAGCTCAAGGAGATCGGCTACACCGGGCCGCTCACCATCGAGCGCGAAGCCGGCGACGACCGCATCGGCGATATCCTGCGCGGCAAGGAGCTGCTGGAGAGCGCGCGGTAGGAGACCCAGACGTCGGGCCGCACGGCTTGACCAGCAAGCCGTGCCACCGGGCTCCTGTATAGGGAGGGCGAGTCATGCAAAAGGTTGCCGTCATTGGCTGCGGATTCATGGGCGCGACGCACATGGAGGCGTACCAGCTCTTGCCGAACGCCGAGATAGCCGCGGGCGTGGACGTGCGCGCCGAGACGGCGAAGGAGATCTCCGGCAAGTACGGCGTGCCGGTGCACGAGAGCATCGAGGCGGTGCTGGACGATGACAGCATCAGCATCGTGGACGTCTGCCTGCCGACGGACATGCACCGCGAGTGCACCGAGAGGGCCGTGGGGGCGGGCAAGCACGTGCTGTGCGAGAAGCCCATGGCGCTCACGGTCGAGGATGCAACGGCTATGGCCGACGCCGCCGAGAGCGCGGGGAAGTACCTCATGGTCGCCCAGGTGCTGCGCTTCTGGCCCGAGTACGTGTGGGCGAAGGAGAAGATCGACAGCGGCGAGCTGGGCAAGCTGCAGTCCATGTCGTGCGTGCGCCGGAGCACGCGGCCGGAGTGGTCGTGGGAGAGCTGGATGATGAGGCCGGAGGCGTCCGGCGGCGGGGCGCTCGATCTGCACATCCACGACACGGACTGGATCTGCTACTGCTTCGGCCGCCCGAGGGCCGTGGCGAGCACGGGGCTGAGGTCCGAGATGGGCTGGGACTATCTGTACACCAACTACTACTTCGGCGATGCGGGGGCGTCGGCGGAATCGGGGATCGGCTACGCGCCGTCGTTCGGCTTCCGCGCGGCGTTCACGGCGATGCTTGAGGGCGGCCAGATCGAGTTCGACCTGGCGCTTGACCCGCCGCTGCGCGTGTACCGGGCCGGCGCCGAGGAGGCAGAGCATCCGGAGATCGCGCCCATAGTGGAGGGCGCCGCGGCCGCTGAGGGCGGCAATATCTCGGAGCTCGGCGGTTACTTTCTGGAGTGCAAGTACTTCGTTGACTGCGTCGAGTCCGGCGAGGAGCCGACGGTTGTGCCGCCCGAGGACGGCATCCGGGCCGTCGAGGTGTGCCTAGCAGAGGTGCAGTCGGCCGAAACCGGCGAGATGGTGTCGCTGTGAGGACGCAACGCGTCCTCCGCGCGATCGCCGCACGAATCGCTCTCCGAACAGCCGCCCCACGTGAGCCCGGGGCGGTTTCTGCTCGCCGAGGAGAGAATCCCCGTGACGATCAACACCACCCTCACCCCCGAGCGCAGCCACCACCGGGAGCTCATGGTGGACGGCGAGTCGGTGAGCCGCCTGTCCATCGTGGATCACGAGATGCGCATCGGGTGCGCGACGGTGCGCATGGGCGGCATCGGCGGAGTGCACACCGACAAAGAGCACCGCATGAGGGGCTACTCGCGGCGCGTGATGACCGACAGCGTGGAGTACATGCGCGAGAATGGCTTCGACGTCTCGCTGCTCTTCGGCATCCGGAACTTCTACCACAAGTTCGGCTACATCACGGCGCTGGCCCAGCACCGGCTCACCATGCCCATCCCGCCGGTCGATGAGGGCAACGGCCAGCACGCCACGCGCCCCATGACCGACGCCGACATCGGCCGCATCATTGATCTCTACAACGAGGACAACCGCACCCGCACGTGCTCAGTCGTCCGGCGTCATGACCGCTGGACGCACTTCCGCAAAGGGTCGCGGTTCCGGGTCGAGGCCAGGGCCTTCGTGGTGGAGGATGCCGGCGGCGATGTGGTGGGCTACGCCGGCTACGACGATGTCGAGGATGCCGTGAACATCTTTGAGGTGGCGGCGACCGATGACGCCTTCGCGGAACTGGTGCGGGAATTCGTCCGCATGGCGCAGGCGATGGACGCGGATACCATCAGCATCTTCGCCCCGCCGGACCATCCGTTCATCGAGTACTGCCACCGACACGACTGCCACCTGACCACCAATTTCCGGGCCGATGGCGACGGGATGCTGCGCATCATCAACCTGCGGAGCGCAATGGAGAAGACACTGCCGGAGCTCGAAGCACGTCTGCAACGAGACGTGCGCTTCGCGTCTGCTGGCCCCGAGGAGCCGACCGGGCTCCGCATCGCGACCGACATCGGGGCCGTTGTGCTGCAGGTCGCTGGGGCGTCCCTGACGGTGGAGGACGGCGATGGAGCCGCCGCGTGCGAGCTGGCGCTGCCGCAGGCGATTCTCACGCAGCTGCTCATCGGCTACCGCAGCCTGCGGAGCGTCCTGGGAGACGAGGCCGTCTCGGTGAGCGGCGACTGCACGGGTCTGCTCGATGCTCTCTTCCCCAGCGGCCCGGGCCGACAGCCGTGCGAGCCATACATCTGGGCCGCGGACCACTTCTAGAGGCCGCCCGGCGCGCGCGGCTCCGGCCTTACGCTTCAACCTCCCACACCAGCCCGAGCATCGAGAATGGCCGTATCGTCAGGCGGCGGCCCGATGCGAAGTCCGCCACCTCCGCCTGCGTGATCGTGACCTGCGGCTCCGGGGACTCGAACTCGTTGTTGGCCGTGATCCTGTCCGCCGTCAGAAGCCACGACTGCGCCCTCCCACCGACAGCGTCGCCCTCGAATCGGAGCACGACGTCGTTGCTGTTCGTCACGTCGAGGTTCACCACGATGAGCCCTCGACTGTTCCCCTCCGAGAAGGCGTAAGTGTGCAGACAGGGCAGGTCCTCGAGCGTCTCCATACCCCGTCGCCTGCTGAAGATCCCGGTTGCTGAGAAGGTCGGGTCTGCGCCCTCGTGGACCGTCTCGACCAAGTCGCCGCGGATCACCCTGTTGGCCAGCGCACACGCCAGGAAGGTCGGCCGATAGCGCTCGTGGCCGTTGCGCATATTCAGCACTGTGCCCCAGAGCCGCACGGGGCCGATCGCGCGCGCGTTGTAGCTGTGCTGCGCCAGCGAGAACAGGGCCTGCGTCCGCAGGCCGTAGTCTTTCAGCATCTGCAGCATCGTGTTGGCCACGTTCAGCCCGCCGCCGATGGAGGTGGTGATGTCGTTGCGGCGCTCGAGGGCGCCCTCGCCGTGGGTGATGTGGTGGTTCACCTCGTACACCGACATCTCCACCCCGGCCTGCTTCATGATCTCATCGTTCTGGTACATTGCGCCGTCGGGATTCGTGGCCCGCCAGATGGGCCATGCGAGAGCCCAGCGGAAGAGCTTCTCGTCGGTGTCCAGCGTCGTGAGCTGCTCGTCGGACAGCGACTGGATGATGTACGGCGCGACGCCGAATCGGTCCGCGTTGGGCGCGTTCTTGATGATGCCCGCATTCCGCCCCGAGTACGACGCCTGACCGGCCGCGTGGAAGACGATGCTGGGTTTGTAGTGGGGAGACGCCTTGCCGGCGGCGATGAGATCGTGCCAGTAATCGGGCCCGTTGAAGCCGCCCACCTGGTAGGGCCCGGCGTTGTTCCACGCCTCGTTGCCGAACTCCACGTGGATGCGCGCGAATACATGCGTCCACGGCTTCGGGTGCCCGAGGTCGGCGCGCATCTTCCCGAACCGCGTGTCCGTCGGCCCGGCGAGGTACTCCGTGAAGTTGCGGATCTCCTCGATGTTGAGCGTCCCCGGTAGGGAGTACCACGGCTCGCAGCCGATGTGTTCGCACAGCTCGTACATCTCGTGCAGGCTGTAGGGCGTCTTGTTGTGGCGCTCCAGAGCGCCCGGCTTGTGCGAGCGCCTGCTCGTGAACGAGTGCGCCCGCAGCGGCGGCCGGAGGCAGTTCTCCACCGTGTTGCCGCCCATCTGGAGGTACCGCAGCACCCCGGGCCGGAAGGTCTTGAGCGCCTCGACGCAGTCGTCGCGAAACGCCGTCGGGTTCGTGTCGCCGTCCATCCAGATCTCGACGTCGTCCAGCAGCACCTCGCCGCCGGTCGCCTCGAAGACGAACAGCAGGTGCGCGTTCTCCTTGGCGTCCTTCGGCTCCGGGACGCCGTCGGCGGCGGGGGCGAGCTCGAACTTCTGCCATTCCGTCGACAACTCCACCGCCGCGGACTCGCCGAACTCCCCCCGGTCGCAGCCCACCCTCAGTTCCGGCGCTCCCGACCTCGCCTTGGCCCAGAAGTGGACGTTCCAGCGCCCGTTGGTCTCGCCGTACCGCTGATAGTGGGTCGAGAAGCGCAGGTGGGCCTTCCCCTGGGTGCCATTCAGCACCGCCGCCGCACTGCCAAATGACCCCGGCGGGACGTCGCCGATGGCGATCCCGTTCTCCTCCGAGTTCCAGTACCCATCCAGCGGCCGGAGCTGCCCCTCATCGAGCCGCATTCGCTCCACGAGCAGCCCGCCGTTGGGCGGACCGGCCGCGACTTTCTTGTCGAAGACGAAGTACGAGAAGTCCTTGAGCTGACCCTCGTGCTGCAGCTTCTTCGTCGTGATGTCCACAATCGTGCCCGAGGTCCCCTTGGCCGGCCCCGACAGGATCGTGTACTTCCCGCCAATCAGCACCTCGCGCCAGGCGTCCGGGACCTTGAACCACGTCGCCGCGCCGGTCTCGTCCTGCAGCGGGCCGAAGTGGCACTGCCGGTAGCTCGTTCCCTCGAAGTTGGCGGTCGCGCGCTTCTTCACGAGCGCCGCCCCCGAGTAGTACGCATCGCCCCCGAGGTTGATGCCCAGTCGGATGCTGTCCTGAACCAGCACCCGGTCGGTGATGGTGATGGTCGTTGCACCATCCGCCGGCTGGGAGAGGGCCGGCGCGAGACTCCAGGCGACGAGCAGAGACATGAGGCCCAGGCACAGAGACGCTGATGTCATAGCTGATACCTCCCCGGTGGCCGCCAGTCTATCCACTTTCACACGCGACCGCAAGCTGAGGCGCTCCCCCGGTAGGTGCCGCGCTCCGGCGCGTCGAACTCCGCGCTGAGGTGATGGTGATGGCGGGGACATCAATCGCGCACGGCGCGGCGGCGGTGCTGCTCGTGGCCGCGCTGGTGCTGGTGGGGGCGAATCGTGTGAATGACGCACAGGCGCAGGACGCCGAGCCGGGAGTCACATCGAAGCAATACACGTACAAGCAGACGCCGCAGGGGGAGCTCAAGATCTTCGTGGACGTCCCGCCCGGCTGGTCCGCGACCGACAAGCGCCCGGCCATCGTGTTCTTCTTCGGCGGCGCGTGGCACAGCGGGTCGGTGGCGCAGTTCGCCGACCAGGCGAGGTACCTGGCCGGGCGCGGACTCGTCGCCGCCCGGGCCGACTATCGCGTCAAGAGCCGCCAGGACGTCACCCCCGACAAGTGCGTCGAGGACGCCAAGACCGCCATGCGCTGGGTCAAGGCCCACGCCGCGGAGCTTGGGGTCGACCCCGAGAAGGTGATCGGCTCCGGTGGGTCGGCCGGCGGGCACGTGGCCGCGTGCACCGCCCTCATTCCCGGCGTGCAGGCCGAGGGAGACGATCTGAGCATCTCGACGCGGCCGTGCGCCCTGGTCCTGTTCAACCCGGTCCTCAACATGGCCGGCTCCGAGCGCATGATAGAACGAGTCGGCTCCAAGGAGATGGCCGAAGCCATCTCGCCCATCCATCACCTCGGCAAGGACGCGCCGCCGGCGATCATGTTCTACGGCACCAAGGACCGCATGCTGGCCATGGGCGAGGAGTACTGCCCCAAGGCGAAGGAGCTCGGCGTGCGCGCGGAGATGTACACGGCGGAGGAGCAGGCGCACGGGTTCTTCAACCGGGCGCCGTGGAAGCAGAGGACGCTCTACAAGGCCGACGAGTTCCTCGCCAGCCTCGGCTACCTCGAGGGCAAGCCGACGCTCGAAGTGCCCGCCGAGGGCGGCGAGCTGAAGCGATGGGAGCCGTAGCGCCTACGCCTCTCCGCGGATGAAGTCGATGGTGATGTCCGCCTCCTCGGCCCCCACCATGGGGTCGAGCCGGATGCTCGTGACGGTCTTCCCCCGCCACATCGCGTGCTTGCCCACCTCGAAGTAGTACTCGTGTGGCTGCCCATCGCCCTGGATGCCGATGCTGACGCTCTTGTCCTCGGCCATCGTCGGCGAGTCCTCGGTCGTCCAGAAGAACTGCGCCCCGGTGCCCGCCGAGACGGCCATGCGGACGCGGACCTGGGCGACGCCGTCCCCGGCGATGCGGCAGTTGGCGCGCACCATATACGGATCGCCGCCGGTGGCGTGCGTGCGGAGCATCCCGCCGGCGACGCTGAACTCCCTCAGATCGTGAGCTGGGAGCCAGCCGCCGTCGCCCCTGTCGAACTCGAAGGCCAGCCGGCGAGCCCGGGACGGTGCGAGCCGGCACGGCCGGTAGGCCGCCGGCGACACCTGGAGCGCGAGCTTCCCCGGCTTGCCCGGGCTGATCTCGAGGATCCCGTAGGCCTTGTGGTAGGTCCACCCGGCCACCTCGCCGGCCGGCAGCGGATCCTGCCGCGCGAGTTGGCTCCCGTTGACCTTGATCGTCTCCGGCTCCGATACGCCGCATACGACGACCCGGGTCGCCAGGGGGGCGCGCGCGGTGACGGTGAATGTGAGCTCCCCGGCCCGCACGTGCGGCGCGGAGGTCTCGCCACATGCGTTGATGAGGATCGTCCCGCCCGGCGCCTCCACCCGTGCCGTCACCGGCTCAGGCTCGTGCCCGGCGAGCTTGTAGACGTTCTGGAGGATGCGGCGGGGCGCGAAGAGCCACGCGGCTCTCTTCGCGTTCATGATATCGACGCTGTCCGGCCACAGGGCCAGCTCCTCCTTATCCTCCCCCTGCTGGTAGATGGCCGACACAGTGACGCCGGCGGCGAGCATGCGCCACGGATACGTGTCGTCCACCTCGGCCAGCTTGAGCGCCGCGAACGCCCACCGCAGCCCGTTCCACTGCACCGCCCGCCCGAACCACGAGCCCTTGTACCACGTGGCCCCAAACACGGGGATGGAGGCGTAGCGCATCCAGGGGAACGCGTCCACGTCCCACTGGTACAGGAACGGCAGGCCCGTCTCCTCCCAGTACACGGCGCGCTGCAGGTACTGCCGGTCGCCGGTGATGCGGTATGCCTCGAGGTACGCCTCGCAGGCATCGGATGACGCGAGGATGTCCGGCGTGTGCACCGGGACCTCCCACACCTGCGCCGCCCGCGGCACGACGAACTCCTCCATGTAGCCCAGCGCCTTGACGCCCGCCTCGAAGGCCCGCTCATCGCCGGTCATGCGCGCCACGCGCAGCATCGTCCACGCCTTGCGCGCCACCAGTCCCACCGCCTGCTGGCCCTCGTAGCCCAGCTCGGAGTAATCTCTGCCCTCGAAGACGCCGCCCTTGGCGATGTACGGGTGGAAGCGCCAGCCGCCGTCGGCGTCCTGTGAGTTGATTAGCCTGGCCGCCTGCTCCGATTGGCCCAGGAGCGACCGCAGCGGGTGGCCGAAGTTGAAGCCCATGTCCTCGGCCTGGGGAGTGACGTACGGGTAGAGCTCTCTCACCAGGGCAATGCGCTCCGCCAGCCGTCCCCGCAGGTCCTCGTCATCCGTGAGCCGCGCGGCCAGGATGCAGTCGTAGAGGTAGCTTCCGTGCGGGCCCGTGCGGCGGTTGATCCCCGGCCCGCCCAGGAAGTTCCACCACGCCTGCTCCTCGTCGTCCCACAGCGTCTCGAGATACGCGTGCATGCTCCACTCGATCTCATCGATCCACTGCTCGCGCGACGCCTCTCGCCAGTTGCCTCTGCGCCCCGCGGTGGTCGCGTCGAGTGGCAGGCCGTACCCGCGGAAGCGAGGCTGGAAGACGAGCGTCTTGGTCGGCGGCGGGCTGACCGCATGCGGCAAATCGCTCGGGGCGACGATGCCGTAGATGTCGAACCACGCCCGCATGGCGTCCATGACGGTGTCGGATTCGGGATTCACGTAGATGGCGCTGACGAGGCGTACGTCCCCGGCTTTCGCTCCCGCCGCCGGCCAGGGCGTCCGCGCGGCCCGCGCATTGGGCTCCACGTACTCGGGCACCGTCGGCACGAAGAGGCCCATGGCGTGCGACGCGTGCCCGTCGAAGCGGTCCGGCGAAGCGAAGATCGCCGACGGGCGGTCTGTGTCCGAGCGATCCGGCTCCAATCCCTCCCGGCTCCGACCGGCGTTCCACGCACTCCGCGCGTGCCACAGGAGCCCGACGGAAGTGCTCGCATGGCGCACGGCCATGAGCGGAATCGTGACCATGTGCGGGTGCGCGACGTAGCGCAGGCGGTGCGGATGGTCGGGCTCGATGTCGAGTGTGGAGGACGACTGCTCCCCCGGCACGAGCCACTCGAGCCCCGGGTAGAGCGCCTCGTCCTGCCGGCCGCCGAAGGCACCCTCGCCCGCGCACACCATGGGCCCCTCGAGCGCCAGCAGCGCGGGCTGTCTGGGCGCGGCGCAGGAGATCTGATACGTGATCGTCCGGGCGAGCGGGCGGAGGACGCTTTGCGTCCTCACGGCTCCCGCCTCGCCGACAGCCACCAGACTCACGCGCACCGGCCCCCGCAGGCCGCCGCGTCGCAGCTCGTCACTCTCGATGGCGAACGTCAGCCCACGCTTGCCAGCCTTCCTGATGTTCTTCCCGCTGGCGCCGAGCGGATCGAGTGGGGCCTTCGCCCCGAACCGATCCGCGTACAGCGCGATGGGCTTGTCCTCCCGCCCGGCGAGCACCGCGCGCCCCAGGTACGGCATGGCGCCCACGAGCTCTCCGCCCGGCCGCGTGAATATCCAGCCGATTCCGTACCCGAACTCGCTCCGCGGGAAGAGGATCTCGAAGCTGCCCGTCGCTACGCGCGCGGCGTCCCCCGGCTCCGCGTCCGGCCGCGGTGGCGGAGCGCCGATCACCAGATGCGTCTCCGCGTGCCCGGCCTCTCCGGTGCCGCTGGCCCACATGCCCGCGACGCGCGCCGAGGGCGTCTGCTTCTGTGCCTTGAGCTGGAAGTCGAGCCGGCTCCGGACCTTCGGCAGCGCCAGATCGAGCACGCCCGTGGTCCTGCCGACGGCCTCCGCCTCGCCCGGCAGATCCAGCGACGCCCGCACGTCCCGGGCCGCCGCCGTGCCCTCGTTGGCCACCACCAGGCTCACACGCGTCTCCCTGCGGGGCCACAGGACGAACTGCTCCGCCTCGAGCCACACCTCGCTCAGCTCCGGCGCCAGCTTCAGGCTCGCGCTCGCCGGGACCGCGCCGCCCGTGACGCGCAGCCCGATGACATCCACCCGATCGCGCAGCCCACTGACGCGCCATTTGACGATGGTCGTATCCTGCGGCGGCAACGGGCCGACCTCCTGAGTGCGCCCCGGCTCGGCCGCCTCCAGGTAATCCGGCAGCCGCAGCTCCGCGCTCCCGCGCAGGGGTTGGTCGCCCGTGTTCTTCACCACCGCACTGATCTCGCACTGGCGCCCCTCCTGCCCCGTGACCTCCCGCAGGTCCATCTTCACCACGCTTGCCAGCGCCCCGACGCTGCGCACCCACGTGATGTCGTCAATGATCCACTCGACCGGCTTCTCGGCCCTGATCCGCGGCGACACGTGCACCCACTTGCACTTCTCGTTCTCCGTGAAGTCGTACGCCGTCATGCCCTCGTGCCACTGCCCGTCGCCGAAGTGCTCGGCGGGCACCCCGTACCACTGGCGCGCGCTGCCGGTGTTCTCCAGCGGGTCGCTGCTCATGGGGATCATGTTGAGGCGGATCTGCGCTCCGGCCGGGGCCTTCGGCACCTTGTACCAGAACTTCACCCCTCCCTTGCGCTCGGCGAGCATGGCGCCCTGCTCGCCCGAGTGCGCCTGCCACGTGCGGTTGAGCCCCGTCTCCCTGTTGTCGTCGATGGCCTTCTGCGTCCGCCGGAGCAGCGCCGCGTTCTTGCCGGAGTGAGCGTCCTTCGTCAGGCTCACCTGCTCCCCCACGCGCTCCCAGTCCACGGCCCATCCGTCGAGGTCAAGCTCCTCGAACCCGCCGTTCGTAATGGGCCCCGGCTGCGGTTGCGGCTGCACCGCGCAGCAGCACCAGAGCGCCGGTAGAGCACAGAGCAATGCGCGTCTCATGTCCGGACCTCCGTTCGTCGCCTCTCACCGGTTCTGCACCAGGCTGCCGATTCGACGGAGTCTGCCTGTACCCCTCTGCATCGGCGTGCCGGGCGCTCGGGGCACCCATGCAGGACCACGGTCCCCCACAGAGAAACAGGAACCGTTCGTGGCGTGCGCGCACGTCGCCCGTGCGCCTCACTGGAGGAAGACAATGGCCGATTTCTCGGGGCTCGAGACGAACAAGATCGACGAGGTCGCGCTCGCGCTCCTGGCATTCACCATGCACCGGGATGGCTCTGTCACTCGCGCATGGAAGGGCCTCGACTGGGACATCCTCGACCACCTGTATGAGAGGGGTTGGATCGGCGATCCGAAGGGGAAGGCCAAGTCGGTCGTCCTCACGGAGGAAGGGAAGCGGCTGGCGCAGGAGTATGTAGAGAAGCACTTCGCCGTGTCCGACTGAGCGGCGGTGTCCCAAGCGGAGGGGCGCGGAGCGCTGTGCGTGCGGTGTTGGCAGCGACAGACCTGCATGGCGGAGCCCTGATGCCCCTCGGCAGTTCCGGTAGGAAGGCTCGATGAGTGAGCGAGCAGACGGCGAAGGTCAGGACCTGTGGGCCGACCTTACGTGGGACGACCTCGAGCAATGGGCGGGATCCGCCGTACTGGGGCGCGGGCGCGGCTACCACAGGGATGGCCACGTGGTAGCGTTGGCCCGCAGCCCGGACGGCGCGCTGTCCGGGAAGGTGTGCGGCACCGAGCTGTATACCACCTGGGTCACCCGAGAGAGCGGCGACCTCTCGACGCCGGTATCATCTCGCTGCTCCTGCCCGTACGGTGTCAACTGCAAACACGCCGTGGCTGTCGTGCTGGAGTACCTCGAGCGGCTCAAGGCCGGTGACGATGTCCCGGACCGACTCCCTGACGATCTCGCGTCAGACGGGAGCCGGGAGGCGGTGGACCGGCAAGACCACCAGGAGGAACCGTCTGGCGCGCCGAGCGATGAGCAACTCATCTCCGAATACGTCGAAGGCCTGACGACGGACGAGTTGGTCGATCTCGTCAAGACGCTTGCGCAGGTGAGCGAGGAGGGTGAGAGGGTGGTGCTCACACGTGCGCGGATCAGCGAAGGCGACACGGGCGGCATCGTGCGGGCTGCGAGGGCGGAGCTGCGGCGCGTCACGGCCGAGCCGGGTTGGTACGACCATTGGGGAGACGAAGGGCACCTAGCGGACTACAGCCACGTCCAGGCCCACCTCGAGAGCCTCCTGGAAAGCGGGGCGGCCGATGCGGTCCTGGAGTTGGGGCGCGAGGTCCTCGAGCTGGGGACCCGCCATGTAGAGGAATCGCACGATGAGGGCGACACCGGGGTCGAGATCGGCAAATGCCTCGAGGTCGTGTGGCAGGCCGTGGGCCAGTCGTCGCTTGCTCGCGCGCAGCGG
>JASFTE010000006.1:0-23809 GCA_050114035.1 Armatimonadota bacterium
GCCGCCGCGTCCTGTCCCGCGGCTGGATGCTCAGCCCGCCCCCGCCCGGGATTCCGCCCTTCTGTCCCTGATCCTGCTTTGGAACTGCGGATGACGCCGCTCACCGGGCCCCTTTATTCGATGGCAGAGGAGTTCCGGCGGGGAATCCGAAACACGGACCTGACCCGAAGGGACGGCCAGGGCATGAGAAGAGACCACGGCACCAGCGGCAATGGCACGGTGTCTGTTGACATCGCCAGCCGAGAGATCGTCGTCGGCCGCCGGTACTGCATGACGATGATCTACACCGCCGGGCCCCAGGGCGTTGCCGTCGGCGGCGCTCTGCGATTCAAGCTCCCCGGATTCGATCTGGCGAAGATCCGCCGGGTACCCGCCATCTGCTCCAACCCGAGGGTGACGCTCGAGGCCTCGAACGTGCTGCCCGCGGTGAACGGGAAGAACGGCTCCGAGTTCTTCACCATTGACTATCTGTTTCTCACCGTCAAAGGCGCGCCGCTCGCGGAGGGGGATTGGGTGGCGCTGCGGTACGGATACGACCTGGCGCTCAGGCACACGGCAGCGCCCGTCATGGCTCAGCAATGGGCCGTGGAGGTGGCCACGGATGTGGACGGATCGCGGGGTGCGCCCGGCAGCGGCTTCTACCTCGTGAAGGACCCGCCGGTGCTGAGCTTCGTCAACGATGCGCCCCTCTACCTGGAGATCACCATTCCGTCCAGCACGCAAGTGGGCACTCCGTTCGAGGCCGTCGTCCGCGCGCGCGACCAGTACCACAACATCTGCGCGGACCACAGGGGCGCGGTCAAGGTGCAGGACGGACCTGACGGAGCATCGTCCGCGGCGGACACATCCGCGCTCGTCCCACACGATGGCGGCGTGCAGGTGCTGCCGGGCTGCGTCTTGCAGCAGGCCGGGATCCACCGGATCACGGTGGTGGATGAGGAGCTGGGGCTCTACGCGCGCAGCAACGCCACCCGGACGACCATCGATGCGCCGCCGTACAGGCTGTACTGGGGCGACACCCACTGCCACTCGAGTATCTCGGCGGACTCCGCCGCCAACAATGCGCTCATCCCCAGGCCGAGAGAGGACTATCACTACGCCCGCCACCGGGCCCATCTGGACTTCTGCATGGTGACAGACCACATCGAAGACCAGAGCGAGGAGGACTGGCGGGAGACGCGGGAGGCCGCGAGCGCGTGCTACGAGCCCGGCCGGTTCGTGACGTTCAGCGGGTTCGAGGCGACGTTCCAGCCGCTGCGCGCAGAGGGCGACAAGAACGTGTACTTCCTCGCCGACGATGAGGCCTGGTTCAACGCGGGATCGACGCAGGATCTGTACGACGACCTGAAGCGGCGCCCCGGCGGAGCCATGGTGATCCCACATCTGCATGTGCCGACCAATTGGGAGCGACACGATCCCGCACTGGAACGAGTGGTCGAGATCTACGCGCATTGGGGGTGCGGACTCTCGCCCGACAGCGAACCGCCACTGGTGCCGCCCGGCCGGGATCGCCCGCGCGAAAGCTACCTCAGCCATGCGCTCGAGCAGGGCGCGAAGCTCGGGTTCATCGCCAGCGCCGACCACTCCTACGGTCATCCGGGCGACGATTTCTGGTGGGGGCTGAGCAGCTACACCGGCGGGCTGGCCGCTGTCTACGGCGCGTCCCTGACGCGGGAGGGCATATGGGACGCCCTGTGGGAGCGGCGCTGCTACGCCACTACCCGTGCTCGCATCCTGCTGGAGTTCGAGATGAACGGTCACTGCATGGGCCAGGAGTTCAGCGCCGGACGTGGCGAAGCGCGCCGCCTCACGGTGCGAGCCTACGGGACCGCGCCCATTGCATCGGTCGACATCGTGCGGAACGGCCGGACCGTTCACTCGCAGGCAGGAGACGGTCGCATCGACGTGGAGCTCACGTACGTGGACCGGGAGCCGGAGCGAGACACCGACTACTACTACGTCCACGTGACCCAGGTCGACCGCGAGCAGGCCTGGTCCAGCCCCATATGGGTGAGCACGGGCTGAGGAGCTCTGGGTGAACCATGGCTTTGATGGCAGAGCGTCGTCCTTGCGTCGCGAGCCGTTGTGGCTACACTACTTGGGCGGCACTGCTGATGCAGTTGGCTCTGGTGTGCCTGCTCGCCGCCGGGAGGGCAGCGTCGGATACCGTGGTCCTGCAAACGGAGTCATTCAAACACTACATCGACCAGTTCAACGCGGACGACGAGGAGCTCTACGCCAACATCCCCAATGCGCGGGCGTGGGAGTTCCTCCGGGCCAACATCCCGCTCTTCGAGTGCCCCGACAGGGACTTCGAGCGGACCTACTACTTCCGCTGGTGGACGTACCGCAAGCACGTGAAACTGACGCCGGACGGATACGTCATCACCGAGTTCCTCCCCAACGTGTCCTGGTCCGGCAAGCACAACACCATCTCCTGCCCGGCGGGGCACCACTTCTACGAGGGCCGCTGGCTGCGCGACCCCCGGTACCTGAACGACTACGCGGTGTTCTGGTTTCGGAAGGGCGGGAGCCCGCGCCTGTACAGCTTCTGGGCGGCCGATGCGTTGTACGCCCACTATCTGGTGCAGCACGACGCGATGCTGATCGTCGATCTCCTCCCCGATCTCGTGCGCAACTACGAGGCCTGGGAGAGGGCGCGGCTGCTCGCGGACGGTCTGTTCTGGCAGATCGACGATCGCGACGGGATGGAGGTCTCCGTCGGGCACAGCGGCAAGCGCGCGACGATCAACAGCTACATGTACGGAGACGCCGTGGCCATCGCCCGCATTGCGCGGCTGGCCGGCGACCCGAAGCTGGCAGCAGTGTACGACCAGAAGGCGGCCCGACTCAGGACGCTGATCCAGGAGAAGCTGTGGGACGACGAGGCGAAGTTCTTCATGACGCTCCCGCGCAGTGAGCTCGATATGACCCACCCGCGGCATTCGGGCGATGGATCGGTCCCGCGTCTCCACTGGTGGGACAAGGAGCGTCTCGGGAGCCGCGAATGGGTCCAGTACGACTTCGAGCAACCAGTCGAGATCGATTCCGTGGAGGTCTACTGGTTCGATGACGGCAGCGGAATCCGCCTGCCGGAGACATGGCGCGTGCTGTACCGTGAGGGCGAGGACTGGAAGCCGGTAGAGAATCGCGCGCCGTGCGTGGTTGAGCCCGACCGGTTCAACACGATGACCTTCGCGCCGGTGAAGACGGCGGCGCTGCGCCTGGAGGTGCAGTCCCAGCGCGGCAAGTGCGCCGGTCTGTTCGAGTGGCGCGTCCTTGCAGACGGCGCCAACGTCGCCCCGTCGGCCGACGTCAGTTGCTCCTTCGAGGTGAAGAGGGCGCGCTGGGGCGATCCGCGGAAGGCCCCCAACGACGGCGAGGGCGCCCGCGCCGAGAGCGCCTTGGTCGATGTGCGTGAGCTGCACGGGTACACGCCCTGGTACTTCAACGTGCCGGAACAGGGCAAGGGCTATGAGGTCGCCTGGAGACAGTTGATGGATCCGCGGGGCTTCCACGCGCCCTTCGGCCCGACGACGGCGGAGCAGCGTCATCCAGGGTTCAGGATCTCGTACGAGGGGCACGGGTGTCAGTGGAACGGGCCGAGCTGGCCGCTGTCGACGGCCGTCACTCTGACGGCGCTCGCCAACGTGCTCAACAACTACCAGCAGGACTCCGTAACGAAGGCCGATTACTACGAGACCCTGCGGATCTACACGCGGTCTCACCGCTTCGAGCGCGAGGACGGCCGCGTGGTCCCGTGGATCGACGAGAACCTCAACCCGTTCACCGGCGACTGGATTGCCCGCACGCGCATGGAGGAGCGCAACGCCGAGCTCCGGGAGAGCGGGCGCGCGGACCAGATACTCAGAGAGCGCGGCAAGGACTACAACCACTCCAGCTACTGCGACCTGATCATCACCGGACTCGTCGGGCTCCGCCCGCGAGCGGACGACACCGTCGAGGTCAACCCGCTGCTTCCCGAGGGCACGTGGGACTACTTTTGTCTGGACAACGTGCTCTATCACGGGCACACGCTGACGATCCTCTGGGACAGGACGGGGACCAGATACGGCAAAGGAAGCGGCTTGCGCGTGCTCGCAGACGGGACGGAGATCGCTCGATCGGATGCTCTCGGCCGCGTGACCGGCCAATTGCCGACGAATGCGGGGACGTAGTCCCAGGAGAGATGACCCGTGCGACAGCTCCTCACAGCTCTGGTTGCGCTCCGCATGATCGCCCTGCCGGGAGCCCGTCAGCCGGCGACGGCTGGCGAGCACCAGATCGCGCTTACGGAGCACGTCAACCGTCAGTGGACCAACGAACTCCTGAGCTACCCCTTCGCGGCGCCCGAGGGCGACTGCCACGTGGACTCGGTCCGTCTTCTGGGCCCGGACGGCCCGCTGCCCGTGCAGCTCTCGGACGTGGAATACTGGCCGAATGCGCCGATGGTCAAGTCGGCCACGCTCTGGCTGGTGGCCGATCTCGCGCCGCTCACCACCGACGTCTACACCGTCCGGTATGGAGCGGCGCCCACGGAGGCCGCCGGCGTCCGGGGCGACCTCGCGGTTGCCGCGACAGCCGAACAGGTGGAAATGACCACATCCCGGTTCGGGGCGCGGTTGCGGCTGGGAGGGGAGACCTACGATCAGGCGCGGGCGGCCCGCGCGGTGCCCGGGCCGGTTGTGGCCCTGCGGCTGGCAGACCGCACATGGTTTGGCGGCAGCCGCCTGGTCGGGCCCACGGGGCTGACCGGCTGGTCGGCGCAACTGGTGGCCGAGGGCCCGGTATTCGCCCAGGTGGACTACAGCTACCGGTACGAGGATGGCAATACGGTCGAGCTGATGGCGTGCCTGTACGAGGGCGCGGCAGGTCTGTACTGTGAGGCGCAGGTCCCGGAGGACCGCCCGGAGGATGGCGTGGACATCGTGCTCAGCGAGGGCCTCCCCCCGCTGACACTCGTGGTGCAGCGCGAGGCCTACGCCGACCGGCCGCAGATGCAGGATGCACCGAAGCGCGGCTGGGTGGAGATCCCTGTGGCCGCCTACGGGGAGGAGCTGGTCACCAATCTCAGCCCGTGGGCCGACTGGTGGAACACCTGGACGCAGACCTCCGTGCGCCTGCGCATCGGCGCCGGGGACCGTGAGCTCCACCTGGCCAGCCACGACCCGGGCGCGTGGGTGGAGCCGGCGCCGCCCGGCACCATCCGTGACTGGAGCGCCTGGCAGCACAAGCTGATACCCGTCAACCGCGGCACCGATGGCGAAGTGCTCCTGCGCGTCAACAACGCCGCCGGCGCCCGCAAGTGGAGCATCGAGGATCGCGAGCCGGCCTATGCCGAGCAGCGGCGCATGTCGCTGGCCCAGGTGAAGGCCGAGTGGCCGCCGCTCGATGAGGTCAAGGACTGGGTCCTGGAATGGCCCGCCGACGGCAAGGCGCACCCGCATCTGTTCGCATCGCCCGAGGACATCCAGGCAGCCTGGGCGCGCATGGAGCCCGATCCGGAGACCACGCGCCTCGCCGACTACCTCTCCAGGGAGGAGATCCGGCCTGTTCCCAGCTACAAAGACGCCCAGGCGGTCGAGGTCTACCTGATGACCAAAGGCGATCCAGAGGCCTCCGCGAAGGCGCGCCTGGCCGACCGCGTGCGCCAGCATATGGCGGCGCTGGGCGACTTCGACAAGATGCGCAGCACGCAGACAGTGGCGGCGCTGTACGACCTGATGATGAGCACCGACCTGATCACCGACGCCGACAAAGCCCTCTATCGGTCGCAGATGGCGTTCCTCGCTTACATTGTCGCCCGCCCCTCGACGTGGGACATCGAGCGCGGCTATCGCTCCTACAACCCCAACATGAGCCTGTCGTATCTGTTGGCCCGAGGGATCGCCGCGTGCGCCATCCCGGATCATCCCATGGCGCGGGAATGGGTGGCGCCCGGGCTGAGCCGCGCGGAGACCTGGCTGGACGAGGTCGGCCCGGAGGGCGAGTGGTACGAGAGCGCCCATTACTCGCAGGTGAGCGCCTTCGCCATGACCTCCTTCGCGGTGGCGGTGAAGCAGGCGGGCTTCCAGGATCTGTTCCTGAACGAGAACCTCAAGAAGTGGGCCCTCTGGATCGCCCAGATCTACACCCCGCGGGATCCTATGGAGGGGCGCCGCAACCGGAGAGCGACCCCGCCCATCGGTCGGGCCACCGCCGGTGTGCCCTGGGGGCTCTTCGGGCTGATGGCCAAGGCCACCGCGGACACGGATCCCGCGTACTCCCAGCAGATGCAGTGGGCCTGGGCGGGCAGCGACTACACGACGAACACCGCGAGTCATCTCGGCGGCTTCGAGCGGGTCTACATGGATCCGGCCCTGCCCATGGCGGTGCCCGACTGGAAGTCGAAGCTGTTCCCCCAGATGGGGCCGCTCTGCCGCAATGGTGTCGGCGATGAGCACGAGAACTACCTGATCGTGCACGCCAACACCGGCGCCGGAGCGCGCCTCCCCGAGCTTGGCTGTCTCGCCGTCTGGTTCGCCCGGGGCGTCCCCATCGCCGGGGCGTTCCCGGGTGGCTACAAGGAGCGCCACCAGCTACTCATGTCGCGCGTCCTGCCCATCCTCTCCTGGAGCGAGGGCCAGCAGTGGGACGAGTCGCGCTTCGGGTGCAGCACGGATGTGAGCATGGAAGCCTTCAGCGCCCTACCACGGCAGGACTACTTCGCGGCGAGCTATCTGCTCAAGGCATGGGATGGCGGACGGTATGGCGCCCCGGAGGGCCCCGTGTCCTGGCCGCCGACGCGCGGCACGGCGGAGTTCCCGATCTCGTGGCGCCGCCGCATGCTCTACGTCCAGGACGACGATCCGGCCGGCCTCAACTACCTGGTACTCAGGGATTCGGTGAGCGGCGGCAAGCCCTCCCTGTGGCAGATGTGGACCGCCTCCGAGAAGATCGGGACGCCGGCGCAAGTCCAGGACCTGGAGGCGTTCCTCGCGGACGCGCCGGAGAAGACGGCGGTGCAGGCGCACCCGCTGGCGGGGGATCGCTTCACGGCGGTGGGCCGGCTCGGGGTGGATGTCGAGTACTACATCGCCGAGCCGCCGGACACGGAGCGCTGGACGATGCGCTGGGGCCAGCGGTACGTGGACTACAGCGTGCAGGGCGACGACTACCGCGACCTGCTGCAGCTCCGGCTGGACGGCGACGGCGACTACTTCGTCGCCATGTTCCCACGCTTCCGGGAGGAGGCGGCCCCGGAGTTCACGGCCCTGGGGGCGGGCGCGGTCATCAAGGTCACGGGCGAGTTCGGCACGGACTACTGCTTCTTACCGGAGGAGCAGACCGGGGTGACAGTCGACGGAGCCCACTTCCAGGGCGAGGCCGGGTCGATCCAGGACAGGGCCGACGCCGTCGTCCTCGCGACAGGCGCCGCCGGCGAGGTCCGCTATGACGAGTGGGGCATCTCGGCGCCGCAGGCCGCAAGCCTTCGGATGGCGGCCAATCGCCTCGTGGTCCGCCTGCCGCACGACCGCCAGGAGGGCGGAGAGGTCACGCTGCAGACCACGGGCCGGTGGAATCCGGCGGCCGGACAAGCCGGTGTCACGCTCACGGCGGTCCCGGGCGGCTACCGTCTGGTGCTGGCGCCGGGAGTGACCCGGGTGCTGCTCGCGAGAAACTAGTCTCAGCGCACCGCCACACACCGCATCTTCTCTTGATCCCGGATGAGCAGCTTGCCGTCCACCAATGCAAGCGGCGCCCAGCACCGCGCCGTATCGAGCAGCTTGGCGCTCGCCAGTTTCCTGAAGCCCTGAGGATCGGGCTCGATGAGGTACAGAATGCCCTCCCTGCCATCGACGCTCAGGATCAGGCCGTCGGCGAGAATGAAGCCGCCCTTGTCAAACAGCGGCGACCGCTCGGTCTTCCACTTGACGTTGCCGTCGAGATCCATGCAGACCATGCCGTCGCTGCGCCCGGTGTTCGTGGTGCAGTGGCCGTAGAGATGCCCCTCGTACTGGACGGCCGGGTGGACGTGCGTGCCGAAGGCCTGCGTCGTGTAGAGCTCCGTGACGGCGAGCGCTCCGTCCTTCTTCTCGATCTTGATCATCGCCGATCCTGCCTGGTAGCCGCCGGTGACGAAGAGCCGCCCATCCCCGATGGCCGTCACGCCGGGGACCGGGGTCTGGCACTGCCAGCCCTCGTAGGACCACAGCACCTGGCCCGTCTTTGGGTCGATGCCGATGGCCGCGCCCTTGGCTTGCTCCCCGCCGGCGCTGCCCTGAGCGCTCGCCGGCGGCGGCGGGGGAGGCGGCATTCCCGCTCCGCCCGACGCCCCCGGGCCGCGTGCCGTCCTCCGCCCGAAGACCCCCCTCCGGGATGGCCCCGCGCCGACCGCCACGATCTGCTCCTCGCCGCCGATGCTCACGACCCTCGGCGACACATAGCCGTGCCTCGCCCCGAAGGGCGGCGTCTTCCATTGCACGTCGCCGGTTCTCTTGTCGAAGGCCACGACGCCCGCCTCCGGCGTTTGCGCCGCCACGATCACCGAGTCCCCCAATACCAACAGATTCTGACCGAGGGTCCACATCGGCAGCCTCTCTCCTCCACCGAAGTCGCTCCAGAAGTTCTTCGTCCACACCGACTTGTGCGTTTGCGTGTCGATGCAGTGCACGTGGCCGACGGGGCCACTCGTGTAGACGTAGTTGCCGTCGATTGCGGGGACGCTCCGAGAGCCCACGGGATTCACACGGCCGGGCGCGTCGTAGGCGAACGACCACTCCTCTTCGCCCGAAGCCAGACCAATGCACCGCAGAACGTCTTGCTCGCCGACCCGGTCCAGCACATAGACCTTCCCTTTGCTGACAGCCGCTCCCCCAAATCCCTTCCCCAGCGGAAAGGTCCACAGCACCTCGGGGCCTCCCTCGGGCCACGATCGTGCCAGCCCCGTCTCCGGTGACGTTGCGTTCCTTGCTGGGCCGAGGTACTGCGGCCAGTCGGCCCAGCCTGCCCCGGCCGAGATTGTCAAGATCGCTACTGCGAGTGTGACACGGCTTCTCATGGTGTTCGCCGTCCTGGTGTGTTGCCCCGGCTTGCCCCGTTGCCCACCTCGCTCGCGTCAGAACCCCTCGTCGCTCACCACGAGCTGGCTGGCGCAGTCATCCATGGTGTTGCAGAGGCGGTTGCCCCAGGGGAACTTGCCCTGGAGGATGTAGATGACCTCGTCGACGTAGTTGATAGGCGGCCCGCCCGCGGCCGCGCCCTCCCACGGATACCGCATGACACAGACGAGCCATCCGTAGCTGGGTTGCACTGTTCCCGGGGTCCCCCCCGGCGGCAGCGTCTTCAGATGATGGCTGATGCCGAGGCCGTGGCAGCACTCGTGGGCGGTCACCATGCGAGTGGCGTCGCGGATGTGTCCCTGGAGCCAGGCCTCGTTGGGCCGGAAGGGCGCGAGGGCATCCCAGATGGCGTTACGGTTCTCCTGGTACGTCTGGCGGATGTCCTTCTCGATCTGCGCGGCGTAGATGCTCACCTTCGGGTCGGCCGTTCCCGGCGGGCCCATCACCTGGCCGTGGCACAGGCCCCAGTTGTGCCGTCCGCCGCCCGGGTCGCGGACCACGTGCAGCCCGTGCTGGTCGACGAGGTGGTAGCGGTCGTTGTTGAAGTTGACCACCCGGGCGCCGCCCCCGGCATTCATGCGCATCTCGTCCGGGGTCACGTAGTGTACCTTGAGCGGCTCCGTGACGCTCTCCAGGTAGCTGTCGGCGACGAGGCCGTGCTCGTCGTAGACGAAGAGGTCCTTGATGGTGGGGTCGAGGCGCTCGTGCTGCCCCTGGATGCGCAGGCCGCGGTACTCCTCGTACAGGCTGAGGCCGTCGCCGGGCCCGCGGCCCTCGGGCTGGCGATCGTCGTCCGCCTCGCCGCCGGTGTTGCCGACCCCGTTGCGGCGCTGCCATTCGTCGGCCACGGAGTTGTCGTCCTCGTCCTTGGGCAGCGTCAGGTAGGGCATTCCGGTGGCCTCGTGGATGGCCGGCACATGGACCTGGGTCCCGCCCAGGTTGAGCCTGGCGGTGGCCTGCAGCTTGCCGTAGGCGCCCCAGTCCTTGGCCCGGATCACGACCCGAGCCTCGGTGACATCGTCCTTGCTCTCGGCGCTCTGCTCGTCGCCGGCGACGTTCAGCTCCTCGGAGTTGTTGTCCGTCGGGATCTTGAGATCGGGGTCGGTGTCGGCGTTCTGCGCCGGGTGGTTGAGACAGGTGCCGGGCTCCTTGCTGACGTCCTGCAGCGTGAAGCGGATGACGCCCTCGACGTCGGTGGGCTCGACGATGCGCGCGATGACGGCGATGGTGTTGCCCTCGCCCTGCTCGTCGAGCTCGGGGATCCAGGTATCGTAGCCCTCGTCGGGCTCAAGCACCACCCGGGGGCGGTCGTCGCGGGTGGAGAGGTTCCACGTGGTGGTGTAGGTGATGGGGAACATCTCGCCGCCGGGGCCGCCCGCCTGCACGAGGATGGGATCGCCCGCGGGCCAGACCCTGCCGTGTCCATCCTGGACCGCGACGGCGCCCGGGGCCTGGTAGCCGGTCATATGGTGGAAGCCGGTGACGATGCCGGCGCCGCTGCTGTACGGCTCGTCCTCCAGCGTGCCGCAGCCGTCCTCGAACCACGCCGCAACGTCCGCCTTGAGCTCCCCACGGCTCGTGCGTCGCGTGTTGCCCGCGACCACGGTCGTCGTGCACGTCCCCTTGGCATTGCCCATGGGGGTATGGAGGCGGCACAGCTTCTTCTTGTCGTTCACCTCGAGCGAGATGAGCCGCTGCGGGGCACGCTCCGGGTCGTACTTGATGTCTTCGCTGCCCTGAAGCTGGTACTGGTGGTCGATGCTGCCGTCGTCGAAGCTGCGGTGCTCGCGCCCGGTGATGCGGGTTGTGATGCTCCCGATCGGGTAGAGCTGGGGCTTGCCGGCGACGTCCACCTCCTGCGTGCCGGTGACCTTGATGGTCATGAAAGCCGTCTCGTGCTTTGAGAAGCTGTCCTCACCGGCGGCCTGGGTGAAGCTCACATTGCGCTGCACCCTGACGGTGCCGGTGAAGGGCACGCGACGCCAGCCTCCGTCGTCCTCTCCCCCACCGAAGGGCGACCAGTCGCCCTCCGCCTGGGCCTCGCGCTGCTGGATCTTGCCGAGGAGCTGCTGGAGCTCGCGCATCACCTCGGGCGGTGGCGGCTGGCCCTTGGCGATGGCCGCCTGGATCTCGTTCTGGAGCTGGTGCAGGCGGCGCTGCAACTCGTCCTCGCTGTCCTGCCCGACCACGGCCACGATGACGGCGCCAGAGACAAAGAAGAGGGCCGCGCCGAGGGAGGCCCATCGGATTGCCCTTCGCCTATACGGCCGTACCATGCGAGTGTTCCTTCCTGCGTTGATCTTGTCGCCCCAACCGTGCCCGGGCTCTTGTCGCCTAGCGCACCGCCACACACCGCATCTTCTCCTGGTCCCGGATGACCAGCTTGCCGTCCGACAATGCCAGCGGCGCCCAGCACTCCTTCGTGTCGAGCAGCTTGGCCCTCGCCAGTTGCTTGAAGCCCTCCGGGCTGGGCTCGATGAGGTACAGGATGCCCTCCCTGCCGTCCACGCTCAGGAACAGCCCGTCGGCGAGGATGAAGCCACCCTTGTCGAAGACGGGCGAGCGCCCGGTCTTCCACTTGACGTTGCCGTCGAGATCCATGCAGACCAGGCCGTCCTTGGTCTCATTGGTCGAGCAGTGGCCGTAGAGGTGCCCCTCGTACAGGATCGCCGGGTGCACGTGCGTGCCGAAGGCCGGCGTCTTGTAAAGCTCCGTGACGGCGAACGCTCCGTCCCTCTTCTCCACCTTGATCATCGCCGAGCCCGCCAGGTAGCCGCCGGTGATGAACAGCCGCCCGTCGCCGATCTCCGTCACATTGGCCACCGGGATCTGACACTGCCAGCCCTTGTACGCCCACAGCACCTTGCCCGTCTGCGGGTCGAGGCCCGTGACACTGCCGCCGGGCTGAGTCTGGGGGGGATCCCGCCGGCCCGGCCCCGCGCCGATGACCACGACCTGGTCCTCGCCGCCGATGCTGACGATGGTCGGCGATGCGTACCCCCAGCGCATGCCGTAGGGCGGCGACGTCCACTGCACCTCGCCGGTGCTCTTGTCGAAGGCCACCGCGCCCGTCTCCGGCGTCTGCGGCGCGACGATCAGCAAATCCCCATACACCAGCGGATTCTGCCCGATGGCCCACATGGGCACTCTGCCGCCTCCGCCGAAATCCCGCCATATGTTCTTCCGCCACACGGGCTTGCGCGTCTCCGTGTCGATGCAATGCAGATCGCCCCTGGGGCCACAGGTGTAGACGTACTTGCCGTCGATGGCGGGAACGCTGCGGGAGCCCGGGTGGCTGGTGGTCCCGGGCGCGTCGTAGGCGAACGACCACTCCTCCTCGCCGGAGACCAGGTCAATGCACCGCAGAACGTCTTGCTCGCGGACGACCCGATCCAGCACGTAGACCTTGCCCTTGCTGACCGCGGCGGCGCCGTATCCGGCGCCCAGCGGGAAGGTCCACAGCACCTTGGGCCCGCCCTCGGGCCACGAGCGCGCGAGGCCCGTCTCGGGTGACTTTGCGTCCCGTGTCGGGCCGAGGTACTGCGGCCACTCGGCCCAGCTTGCCCCGGCCGACATCGTCAGCATTACTACTCCGAGCGTGACACGACTTCTCATGCACTTCACCATCCTGGTGTGTTGCCGCGGCTTGCCCCCGCAGCCGCTAGACCGCCAGCGCCTCCCTCAGCGCCCCCACGAACTGCTCGTTCTCCTCCCGCGTGCCGATGGTGACGCGGATGAAGGTGTCCGTCCCCCAGATCTCGCCCGTGCGCACCGTGACGCCGCGCCGCATCAGCCTATCGAACAACTCCACGGAGTCCATCCCGGTGTCCACGAAGATGAAGTTCGCCTGCGTGGGCACGTACTCCAGCCCCAACTCGTCGAATTGCCCGTACAGGAACTCCTTCCCCTCCTCGTTCACCTGCCGGCTGCGCTCGACCTGCGACGGGTCCTTGAGGCTCGCGCGCGCCGCGAGCTGCGCGATGCTGCTCACGTTGAACGGCTCCCGCACCAGCTTGAGCGCGTCGATCATCTCCGGCGCCCCGATCCCGTACCCCACCCGCAGGCCCGCCAGCGAGTAGATCTTGGAGAACGTGCGCAGCGAGAGCACCTTGCGCCCCTGCTCGATGTACCGCAGCGTGTTCGGGTAGTCCGCCATCGTAACGTACTCGAAGTACGCCTCGTCCCAGGCGACGATGACGTCCTCCGGGATGCTCTCCATGAAGAGGTCCGCCTCATCCACCGACACGGCCGTGCCCGTCGGGTTGTGCGGGTTGGCCACGAAGATCAGCCGCGTCTTCTCCGTGACGGCCGCCGCCATCGCGGGCAGGTCGTGCTTGTGGTCCGTCAGCGGCACCGGAACGCCCTCGCAGTCCATGATCGTGCTCGTGTACGGGTACAGCGCGAAGGGCGGATCGGCCATGATCACCTGGTCGCCGGGCTTCAGAAACGCCAGCCCGAGCATGTGTATCACTTCGTCGGAGCCGCGGCCGACGATGACCTGCTCCTGCGCCACGTCCAGGTGCTCCGCCAGGTCCCGCGTCAGCTCAAAGCACACCGGATCCGGGTACGTGCGGACGTCGGCCAGGGCCTCGCTCATCGCCTCCACGGCGGCGGGCGCCGGGGGGAGCGGGTTCTCGTTCGAGGCCAGCTTCACGACCTTCTCGAGCCCCAGCTCGCGCTTGACCTCGTCGCTTATTTTGCCGGGCGAGTAGGGCTTGATGCGGGTGACGTTCTGACGGATCAGCTCGCGTATGGTGGCCACTGGCACACACCTTGTCTGTAGGAGGGTAGTCCCCCGGGACCGCAGGGAAAAGCGCCCCGCGCGCCGAAGGCGGCGGAGCGCACGATCGTCGGTGCCCGCCAATGTATCACAGCGGACGGCCACTGACAAGCGGAACGGCAGTGGTGAGTGGTCAGTGGCCCGTGGGCAGTGAACGGCAGCGGCCGGGATCTCGGAGTGGCATCAGGAGCGGGATCGTGGGTCGTGATCTCGGCCGAGAAGAGGACCGTGTGAATGCCCGACGGGACGTCCTCCGCTTCAGAGAGTGAGCGTATGGCAGCAGCCCACCGCGACGAGGCGAATCGTCCGGGGCGGGCCCACGTTCGCCAGGACGCGAATGGCCGGGGCGCTCTGAGCATGCGGGCGCTGGTGCTGGCGATTGCGCTCGCCGTCGGCACCGGCCTGCTGGTGCAGCAGGTCGCCCTCGTGTACAACGCCGGCGAGATCGAGAGCAGCGTCCCGCCGGTGCCTGCCGTGTTCTCGCTGCTGGCCCTCACGGCGCTCAACCCGCTGCTCCGGCGCCTCCGGCCAACATGGGCCCTGCGGCGCGGCGAGATCCTCGTCGTCTATAGCGTACTGGTGCTCGTCGTCGCCATGTCCGGGCGGCGCATCGTCCGCGGCCTGCTCGCCTTCCTGGTGGTCCCGCGGTACTACGAGCGGCTCGCCGACCTGCACGCGAGCTTCCCCGCCTGGTACGCCGTGGGCGACCCGGCGGCCGTGCGGGACTTCTTCGAGTCCTCCCGCGCCGCCAGCGTGCCGTGGGACCTGTGGGCCGTGCCGCTGCTGCAGTGGACCGCCTTCCTGCTCATCTCGTGGGCCGGGCTCTTCTGCCTGCTCAGCCTGTTCCAGAGGCGCTGGGCCGAGCAGGAGCACCTGCGCTTTCCGCTGCTGTACCTGCCGCTGGAGATGACCCAGGCGGCCACCGGCCGCCGACCTATGTTCTTCCGCGATCCCCTGATGTGGATCGGCTTTGCCGTCGGCTTCTGGTACGCGCTCCCGGTCGTGCTCAGCCCCATCATCCCGAACATGCCCGACTGGAAGGTCACGTGGCGGCCCTTCCAGGCGCTGGTGGAATCGCCGTGGAACGAGCTCCGGAACGTCTTCATCAGACCGCTCCCGCACCTCGTGGGCCTCGGGTATCTGATGAGCACCGAGAACCTGTTCTCCATCTGGGCCAGCTACGTGGGCCAGCGCTTCTTCTGGGTGGGCGCCGCGGCGGTCGGCTTCCGGCGACCGGCCTGGAACGCCAGCGGCGAGCACCCGCAGGCCATCGGCGCCATCGTCGCCCTGGCGCTCCTGCTCCTGTGGAGCAACCGAAAGAGCCTCGCCGCGGCGGCGCGCGCGCTGCTCGACACGGCCGCCGGGGGCCGGCGCACCCGCGACGCGCCGGCAGGAGCGGCCCTCGGCATCGCCATCGCCGGGTTCGCCGCGTGCGTGCTCTGGGCGCGCCTCGTCGGCGTGCCGCTGTGGATGGGCCTGTGGCTGTTCGCGCTGGTGTTCGCGGCGGGGCTCGTGTACGCGCGCATCCGCGCCGAGACCGGCCTCCCGAGCTACTGGGCCCTCCCGTTCCGCTTCGAGGAGCGCGCCTTCATGATGGACCTGTTCGGCCGCCGCGCCATGTCCGGCGGGCTGCAGACCCTCACGACCTTCACCAGCCTCGGCTGGATGACCACCGGCCAGTACCCCCAGACGGGCGCCTACCACATGGAGAACCTGCGCCTCGCCGATGTGGCGCGGCTCGCGCGCCGGCACATGTTTGTGCTGGGCCTCGGGGCCATCGCCCTGGGCCTGGGGATCGGCTACTGGACGCACCTGGGCACCTTCTACGATCTGGGGGCCCTATCATCCATCGGCGCCGATGGCGACGGCTACTACGAGGCGCGCTGGGCCAGGAGCTGCTACTCTCAGATCCTGACCTACGACCAGCGGCACTGGGAGCCGGCCGTGTGGCCCAACGTGGCCCGCCTGAGCGGCGGCACCATCGTGCTCCTGCTCACCGTGGTACGAGCCAACTCGGTCCGCTGGCCCGTGACGCCGTGGGGGTACCTCATCGCCGCCAGCTACGGCACCACGTACTGGGCCAGCTTCCTCATCACCTGGGCCGCGCACCGGGTCATACTCCGCTACGGCGGCATGAGGGCCCACGTACGCGCCGTGCCCTTCTTCCTCGGCCTGTCCTTCGGCTACATGACGGCCACGGTAGCCGCCGTAGCCATCGCCTTCGCCGTCGGCAAGCCCTTCAGCTTCGGCGCCGGGCGGCGGCTGTACTTCGACATCTAGAGAGCCGCCGACGGCGAGGCGGAGAGGAGCGACGAATGAAGTCGGGACAGAGACTCGGATTGGCCGTCGCGTGTTGTCTCGCAGCGGGCGGCCTCGCATTTGCCCAGGAGAGGCCTGACCCAACCGGGAGGGATCGCATCGTGGTTCCCATCAAGGCGCACCCCTTCGATCTGAAGCAGGTCCGGCTGCTGGACGGGCCGTTCCAGGGAGCCATGGCGCGGAACCGCCGTTACCTGCACGACCTGGAGCCGGACCGTCTGCTGCACGTGTTCCGCGTGAACGCCGGGCTGCCGTCGGCGGCCGAGCCGCTGGGGGGATGGGAGAAGCCGGACTGCGAGGTGCGCGGGCACTTCGTGGGGCACTACCTCTCGGCGTGCGCGCTGACGTATGCCGCCACGGGGGACGAGGAGCTGAAGCAGAGGGCGGACGCCATGGTGGCCGAGCTGGCCCGATGCCAGGAGGCCCTGGGTGGCGGCTATCTCAGCGCCTTCCCGGAGACGTTCATCGGCCGCGCCGAGGCCAGAGAGCGCGTCTGGGCGCCGTACTACACGCTGCACAAGCTCTTCGCGGGGATGATCGACATGTACGCCCACTGCGGCAACGCCCAGGCGCTCGACGTCGCGAGGGGCATGGCCGCGTGGGCGAAGCGGCGGTGCGACGGGCTCGAGGGGGAGGGCATGCAGCGGATGCTGGACCGCACGGAACAGGGCGGCATGAACGACACCCTCGCCAACCTGTATGCCGTGACCGGTGATCCCGAGCATCTGGCGCTGGCCCGGCGCTTCGACCAGAAGTCCTACGTCGAGCCGCTGGTGGCGGGCCGGGACGAGCTGAGGGGCAAGCACGCCAACTCCATGATCCCGAACATCGTCGGCAGCGCCCGGGAGTACGAGCTCACCGGCGACGAGGACTGCCGCGCGGCGGCGGAGTTCTTCTGGGAGCAGGTGGTGGGCAGGCGATCCTACGTCACCGGCGGGACGTCGAACCACGAGCACTGGCGCACGGGGCCGGGTGTGCTGGACGGCGAGCTGAGCGAGCGGTCGCACGAGACCTGCTGCACGCACAACATGCTGAAGCTGACGCGGCATCTGTTCGGCTGGAGCGCCGACCCGCGCCATGCCGACTACTACGAGCGGGCGCTCTATAACGGCATACTCGCCACGCAGAACCCGGAGGACGGCATGACGATGTACTACGTGCCGATGGAGTCCGGGTGGAGGAAGACCTTCAGCCGGCCGCTGGACTCCTTCTGGTGCTGCACGGGCACGGGTATCGAGAGCCACGCCAAGTACGGCGACAGCATCTACTTCCACGACGACGACGGCGTGTTCGTCAACCTGTTCATCGCCTCGGAGCTCGACTGGCCCGAGAGGGGCGTGCGCATCCGGCAGGAGACGCGTTTCCCGGAGCAGGAGGCCACCAGCCTCATCATCAGGGCCGACCGGCCGGTGGAGCTCGCGCTGCGGATACGCGTGCCGTACTGGGCCACGCGCGGCGTGACGGTGAGACTCAACGGCGAGGAGGAAGCCGTCACGGCGGAGCCGTCATCGTACCTCACGCTGCAGCGGACCTGGCGGGACGGCGACCGGGTGGACGTGGCGCTGCCCATGAGCCTGCATCTGCACCGCATGCCGGACAATCCGAGGCACGTCGCCGTCATGTACGGTCCGCTGGTGCTGGCGGGGGAGCTCGGGCGGGAGGGGGCGGCGGCCGACAGCGGGCCCGATCTGGCCCCCGACATCGTGACGGAGAACGAGGCCCCGAGCGACTGGATCCGGCCCTCGATCGGCACGGCACTCACGTTCTACACTGTCGGCGTCGGCCGGCCGGGGGACGTGACGCTGGTCCCGTTCCACACGCTGTTCGATCGGCCCTACGCGATCTACTGGCGGCTGTCCACCGAGGAGGAGTGGCTCGCCCGGGAGGCGGAACGCAAGCGGCGAGCGGAGCGGGAGGCGGCGGAACGGCGGGAGTTCCTGGCGCGCGTGGTTGATAGCGTGGAGATCGGGGACGCGGCCTCCGAGCGCGAGCACAACCTCCAGGGCGAGCGGAGCAGCGCCGGCACGCACCGGGGCAGGGCATGGCGCCACGCCGTCGGCGGCGGGTGGTTCAGCTACGACCTCAAGGTACTGTCGGACGCGCCCGTGCTCCTGTGGTGCAGCTACTGGGGCAGCGACATGGGGCGAGTGTTCCGCATCTACATTGACGACACGCAGGTCGCGGAGCAGACCCTCGCGCGCAACCAGCCGGACGAGTTCTTCTCAGTCGAGTACAAGCTCGCCGCGGCCCTCACTCGCGGCAAGGAGCGCGTGACCGTCAAGTTCGAGGGCAAGGACGGCAGCACTGCCGGCGGGGCCTTCGGCTGCGCGATCGTGAAGCCGGAATAGCTCCGGCCCTATGCGAACGGGTCCTTCGGGACCTGGTCCAGGCGTGGCTCCTTCGTCCTCGCGAGGTGGTCGCGGAGGCGGCGGTGCATCTCGCGGACGACGGCCCGGTACTTGCGGTGCTCGACGAGGTTCACGTTCTCATCCGGGTCTTCGACCATGTTGTACAGCTCGTCGAAGGCCGTGGAGCGGAACACGTACTTCCACTCGCCCTGCCGGATCATGCGCATGATCCAGCCGCCGGGGGCCATGGCGGTGCGCTCGCAGAAGGCGGGGCCGTCGGGGTCTTCCTGGGCTCGGCCCTCGATGAGCGGCCGCAGGCTGCGGCCGTCGATGCCCCTCGGGGGCGGCACGCCGGCGTAGTCCAGCAGCGTCGGCATGATGTCCACGGAGTTGACGGGCGTCTCGCGGACGGCGCCGGGCTCGATGCGCCCGGGGAGCCGCATGAGCAGCGGGACCCGCGCGATGGCGTCGTAGAAGCCGGGCAGCGACTTGCCCACGGATCTGTGCGCGCCCTGCATGTCGCCGTGGTCGCTGGTGAAGAGCACGAGCGTCTTGTCCGCCAGGCCCAACTCCTCGAGGCGCTTCAGGATGCGGCCGACGTTCCAGTCGATGAATGACACCTGCCCGTAGTAGCACCGCAGGTACTCGCGAATGCCCTCGGGCCCGATGCAATCCCCCAGTCGCCAGGCGGTGCTCTTGTGGTAGAACTCGGGGCAGATGTCGAGATTGTCCGGCAGGGGCATGGCGGCGGGGTGGTACATGCTGTAGTAGGGCTCCGAGATGGCCCAGAGGGCGTGCGGCGGCGACCAGGAGCAGGTGATCATGAAGCGGCGGTCCCGGTGCTTCTCCAGGAGCCCGATGGTCTGCTCGGTCATGAGGCTCTCGGGCAGGCCCTCGGGGGGGATGACGCTGCGGCCGATGATGGAGATGTCCTGCTTCGGGCGGCGGTCCAGCGTGGCCCAGATCTTGCGCCCGGCGACGATGGCGTCGGTCATCTCCACCGGCCGGCCCCAGGCGCGCGTCTCGCCCTCGCGCTTTTGGTGGTCGGCGGCGGGGGAGTGCTTCTCGAGGAACATCCCGTAGCCGGTGACGTAGCCGCGGCCCTCGGCGTCGCCCCGGTAGGCGCGGAAGTCCGACTTGGGGCCCAGGTGCCACTTGCCGCGATGCCCCGTGGCGTGGCCTCGGTCACAGAGCATGTCCTCAGTGGTCACCCAGTCGCCGCGGACGGCGTGCTCGCGGCCCTGCACGTTCTTGTTCTGCCCGTGCCGGTGCGGATACAGCCCGGTGACGAGGGACGCCCGGGTGGGGGAGCAGAAGGGCGTGGGGCAGAAGGCCCGCGTGAAGCGAACGCCCTGGGCGGCGAGGCGGTCCAGGTTGGGAGTCTGTATGAGCTCGTTCCCGGCGCAGCCGAGTGTGCGATGGTGCTGCTGGTCGGTCATGAGGAAGAGGATGCTCAAGTCCTCGCCCTGGGCGCGGGAGGGCAGGTCCATTGCCTGGACCGCGGCGGTCCCGAGGAGTGCGCCGCCTGTCTTTGCGATGAACTGCCTGCGTGTCATGTCGCGGCTCATGGGATCAACTCCGTGAGTGGGCTACTCGTCCTCCACTGAATGCGGCCCGATGGCGGCCGTGCGCAGCGTGTGGTAGTCCGAGTCGAACAGCCAGTGGTCGCCGATCTCTCTCATCTTACGCCACATGCGCCTGGTCATGTCAATGAGCCGGTCGCGGTGGGCGGGGTCCTGGGTGAGATTCCGCCGCTCGTCCGGGTCGTCGGCGAGGTTGTAGAGCTCGTCTACGCCGCCGGGGGAGAAGACGAACTTCCAGTTATCGCGCCAGACGAGTCGCTGCGTGTAGAAGAAGCGCTGGCTGTAGAACTCCGCGTAGGCCTCGCGCCACTCGTCGGGGTCGGCGGCGCCCTCGAGCAGCGGTCGCAGGCTGCGGCCCTGGCAGTCCGGGAGCGGCTCGAGGCCGACCAGGTCCACCAGCGTGGGCGCGATGTCCACCAGGCTCACGAGGGAGTCGGCGTCGAGGCGGCCGCCAGTCACACCCGGCGCGCGGACGATCAGCGGGATGTTGTACACGTCCTCGTACGCCAGGCAGACGCCGAGGCCCATGGCGCCCTGCCCGCCGACCATCTGGCCGTGGTCCGAGGTGAAGACTACGATGGTATCGTCGTACGTGCCGGTCTCCCGGAGGACATGGAGCACTCTCCCGACCTCGTGGTCCACGAAGGTGATGAGGGCCAGGTACGAGGCGAGGGTCCTGCGCCACTCGTCGTCCGTGATGCTGCTCCAGGAGTCGCGAATCCGGCGGAGCATCTCGGGCTTGTCGAGCAGATCGTCGCGGAGGGATGCAGGCAGGGGCACGCTCTCCACGTCGTACATGCTCATGAAGTGGGTCGGCGCCACCTTCGCGCCGCCGGGCTCGATCATGGAGACGAAGCAGCAGAAGGGCGCATCGCCTTCGGCCTGCCTTCGTATGAAGTCGATGCCCTTCTCGATGGCCGGATGGCGGATGGGCTCGCCGCCATCGGCGGCGTGGGCGGTCAGGACGGTGTCGCGGTAGCCCTCGTTGTGCAGGACGACCTCGGTGCCCTTGACGCGCGGCACCCTCGCACCGTGCACCTGCGTGTCGTACTCGTCCCAGCCGAAGCGCTCCAGCTGCTCGGACTGGTCGGCGTGCCACTTGCCGTAGTACGCGGTCCGGTAGCCCGCGTCGTGGAGGCGCTGGGGCCACTGGACGAGGTGCTCCCGAATGTCGAGCCACTCCGGCTGCTGCGTGTGCGTGCAGTCGAACACGCCGTGCGTGGACGGGTACGTGCCCGTGAGCAGGGAGCCGCGGGCCGGGGAGCAGATGCCGGCCGTGGTGTAGCAGCGCCGGAAGCGCGTGCCCTCGGCGGCGAGGGCGTCGAGGTTGGGGGTGATGCACCGGCCGCCGGGAGCCATGTGCTTCTCGCCGGCATGGTCGGTCATGAGGAAGACGACGTTCGGATGGCCGGGCATCGCACCACACCTTGCTCGTCGGGCTGAAGGAAGTGCTCATCTTGGTGCGCGCGGAGCGACCACAGGACCGAGTCCGACGGGGGGCTGACCATCTCGCGCGTGATGACGGTCCCTTCCGCGATGTCCACGGCCGCCGCGTGGTCATCGGCCAGGTGTCCGGGCAGCGGGGCCCCGTCTGCGACGGGTGCCGCCGGGACGATCAGCGCCGCGGCATCCCGATGCTCGCCGCACAGGTTGATGACCTCGCCCGCGCCGATGTCCCGCGGCGCCTTGAACACCGCGTCGTACCGGGGCTGGTACTCGAAGGGCGCCGTGGGGGCGTTCAGGAGCCCTGCCGTCAGGATGGTCTCGATGGTCTCGAGGCCGAGCAGATGGTAGGGCCGAGTGAGAAGGGCCGGCGATCCATCTCCGGCGGCCGTGCTCGCCCGGCCGAGGACCCGTTGCGCGAGCTCCGTGCGGCCGTGCACCACGACGAACACGCCGCCGCCGAGGCCGGCTTCCCGCGGGTGCCGCAGGCACGTGACCACGTCCACGGCGCCGCGCGCGGCGAGGATTCCGCCGCTGTCTCGATCGCACAGGACCGTCGGGATCTCGGAGGTGTAGACCGCCGGATGGTGCGTTGACGGCACGTCGGGCCGCAGCCCGGTGGCGTTCGCGAGTATGGTCAGCTCCACCAGGTCCCAGTGGCCGGGCCTGGCGAGATCGCCGAGTTGCTCCTTGCGGGCGCGCACGTATCGCTCCGCCTCGCCGGGCGCGACGCGGCCGAACATCCAGGCATCGGCGTCGGCGACGGCATCGCGAGGGATCTCCGCGTTGCGCGCCTTGCCCGCGCACACGACCTCGAGCCCGATGCGGCGAGCCCAGGTCACCAGGGAAGTCGCGAGGCCGTGCTGGTCGCCGTCCGCCGCCGCGTAGACGAGGCCCGCCTCATCGGCCAGGTGCTTTAGCACGGGGCCGACGGTGACGTCGGTCTCCTTCGTGACCATCACGACGTGCTTGCCGCAGCGAATGGCCTCGCGCCCGTGGAGCGCGCCGGCCTCGGCGACGCCGGTGCACTCGACGACCACGTCAAGGGGGAGATCCATGAGCAGCAGCGGGTCCGCAGTCACCACACGCCGCCCGGCCTCGATGGCCGTCAATGCGCCGCCGCGGTCATCGCAGGCGACGATCTGGGCGTCATCGCCGCCGCCGCTCCGGTACGCCTGCCGGGCCTTCTCAGGGTCGGCATCCGCGACGATGGGGACCTGGAGCAGCGGCACGTGCTGCGCCTGCGCCACGATGCCGGAGCCGTAAGCCCCCGTGCCGATGACTCCGGCACGCACGGGCTCGTGCGGCGGACGCCGACTCATGATCTCCGGGAGGGACATCGAAGCGGCCTCGTGTTGCGGCTAGTCCGCGAGAACGACCGGCTGGCCGGATTCGGCGGACTCGTATGCGGCGACGATGACCTCGAGCGTCCTGCGGCCCTCTTCGCCGGGGATGTCCACGGGCTCGCCATCCAGGACGGCGGCGGCGAAGCGATCCAGGGCGAGCGCCCGGCTGTCGGCGGACTCGAGCTCAACCTCGGTCCACTCGCCGCTCGTGAGGCCCGGGACATCCTTGGTCGTGTAGACCTGAATGCCGCCCCTGCCCTCGAAGACGATCTGCCCGTGGCTGCCGTAGATCCTGTTCCCGGGGCCGCGCCCGCCGCGGGCGCACGAGGAGGCGAGCATGTTCCCGACGGCGCCGTTCTCATAGCGCAGCGTGACGCTGATGAAGTCCTCCACCTCGACGTCCGTGCAGAACGTACCGCCCTCGGCGTACACGCGGGTGGCCTCCAGCCCGGTGATGTACCGCAGGCGGTCGATGTCGTGCACGAGATTCATGATGAGGATGCCGCCGCCGGACTCCTCCTTGGACTTGCGCCACGTGGTCTGCACGCGGCCGGTGAAGCCGCCTGTCCAGTAGCTGTCGGCCTTGTCCCCGGCGGCGGTGAAGCGAAGGGCGATTACGTCGCCGATGGCTCCGGCCTCGATGAGCTCCTTCGCCTTCACTGCGGAGGGCGAATAGCGAGTTACGAGGGCGACGGTCAGGACCACGTTGGCCTGCCTGCACGCCGCGATCATGGCGTCGGCCTGCGCCATGGTGCAGGCGATAGGCTTCTCGACCATGGCGTGCTTCCCGGCCTCGGCGGCCTGGATTGCCTGCGGGGAGTGCAGGTGGTGCGGCGTCGAGATCACGACGGCGTCAACATCATCGCGCCCGAGCACCTCCTCGGTGCTC